>JAZQXS010000025.1:0-5708 GCA_045633025.1 Eubacteriales bacterium
AAGTTCGCCACGTCGAAGTAGACCACCGTGATCCCCACGGCCTCCAGCGTGGCCAGCATGTCCACGTGGGACGCGGTGGAGGCGCTGGCCAGCACCAGCTCGGGGTCGGCCGCGAGCAACGCCTCCAGCCCGGGCGAGTGGGCGCCGCCGATATTGACAACCTCCTCCGAGGCCAGCCCGAAATCCTCCCATGCATCCTCGGCCGCCGCGCAGAGTTCCCCGCCCGCCAGCGTCCAGACGTCGGCGAAGCTACCCAGCAGCGCCGCAACCCGCCGAGGGCTTACGGGCAGGCGCACTTCCCTGCCCAGAGCGTCCACAAACTCCACGGTCTCCTCCGCGGAGGACTCCGCGGGCTTTGATCCGCAACCGACCAAGCCCGCCGCCGCGCCCATCGCGCACGCCAAGGCCAGCAGCAGACACGCTATTCTATATCTCATCCGTACCTCTTTTCGGAATCTCCTTGACAGGAGCGTTCAAACATGATATAATCATTATATCACATTCTTCTGCGGCTGTCAACCGCACTTTTTATAGTCCATTGTAAAACGCAGGGGTTCCACCCCGGCCCCACCGCTTAAAGGACTTTTACAAAAGTCCCTGAAGAATCCTCAAAATTCTCAAAACACATTATTTATCCATGCTTTTCAATGCTTTTTGAAGATTTTTGGAGTCCCAAGAACCTTTTTGCAAAAAGGTTCTTGGAGGGGGTTGGGGGGCATAGCCCCCGAATCAATACCATTTTACAATCGCCCAACGCTTTTTAAGAAAGGAGCCGCCATGACCATCACCTGTCTTTTGGAAAACACCTCCAACCGCCCCGACCTCTCCGCGGAGCACGGTCTGTCCCTCTACGTCGAGACGGGCGGACGAAGGATCCTGTTCGATATGGGGCAGACCGATCTGTTCGCCCGCAACGCGCAGGCGCTGGGAATCGACCTGTCCGCGGTGGATCTGGCGGTGATCTCCCACGGGCACAACGACCACGGCGGCGGCCTCCGCACCTTTTTGGAGATCAATGACCGCGCCCCCGTCTACGTCCAAAAGGACGCCTTCCTGCCCCACCATAACGCCGCAGGGCGGTACATCGGTCTGGACACAGCCCTGCAAAATCACCCCCGCTTGATCTTCACGGGGGATCGCGCCGACATCGACGAGGAGCTGACCCTGATGACCTGCAATGGGCTGGAGCGCCCCCACAGCCCGGGGCACTTCGGGCTGACCGAGCGGGTGGGGGATACCCTGATCCCCGACGATTTCCGCCACGAGCAATATCTGCTGATTCGGGAGGGCGCGCGGCGGGTACTGCTGAGCGGATGCTCCCATAAGGGCATCGCGGATATCGCAGAATGGTTCTCCCCCGACGTGCTGGTGGGGGGCTTCCACGTCTCCAAAATGCCCCTCGGCGGGGAGCTGGACGGGATCGCGCGCCTGCTAAATTCCCACCGAACCGATTTCTATACCGGCCATTGCACCGGCGCGGCGGCCTACGATTTCATGAGCCTCCGCATGAAAAACCTGCACAGCCTGTCCTGCGGGACACGCGTGACGTTGCAACACCCATAAATTCGGAAAGGACACACAAACTATGAGCATCACAAAGGAACAGATTATGAGCGTCAAGGGTCGAGGCTTCCTGCAAAACCGCGGTACCGAGTGCTTCTCGGGTCGTCTGGTCACCGTAGCGGGGCAGTTTACCCCCCATGAGCTTCGCGCGCTGGCCGAGTGCGCCGAGCGCTTTGGGAGCGGCGAGGTGATCTTCACCGCCCGTCTCGCCGCCGAGATCGTGGGCATCCCCTTCGAGAAGATCCCCGAGGCCGAGGCCTTCATGGCCGAGCGGGGGCTGAAGTTCGGCGGAACCGGCGCCAAGGTGCGCCCCGTCACCGCCTGCAAGGGCACCACCTGCGTCTACGGCAACATCGACACCCGCGCGCTGGCCAAGACCATTTACGACCGCTTCTACATCGGTATGCGGGAGGTCAAGCTCCCCCACAAATTCAAGATCGGCGTGGGCGGCTGTCCCAATAGCTGTATGAAGCCCAGCCTCAATGACGTGGGCGTGGAGGGTTGCCGCGTTTTCACCTTCAACGAGGCGCTCTGCCGCGGGTGCAAGACGTGCGCGGTCGCCGCAGGCTGTCCCTCCAAGGCCGTGACCGTCGTGGACGGCAAGGCCATCACCAATGCGAGTAAATGCACCCGTTGCGGGGTCTGCGTGGGCAAGTGCCCCTTCGGGGCCGTCCCCAAGGAGGCGGAGTCCGCCTGCCGCATCTTCGTGGGCGGTACGTGGGGAAAGACCCAGCGCATGGGTACCCGCCTGCGCGGCGTCTACACGGCGGAGGAGGTTCCCGCCGTCATCGAAAAGGTACTGCTGTGGTACAAGGAGAACGGCTACGCCAAGGAGCGCCTGGGCGCGGCCATTGACCGCCTCGGCGTGGAAGCGCTGGAGGCCGCCATCGCCACCGACGACCTGCTCGCCCGCAAGGATGAGATTCTGGCCAAGGATATCCTGACCCGAGAATAATCGATAACCGATAGGGGTGCCTCACATCGAGTTGAGGCACCCCTGTTTATGATTTTGCAGACGTTTCAGGGTCTTTATTCGGCGTGTCTCAGCCGCTCCCCGCATTCTGCATTCTGCATTCTGCATTCTGCATTATATCTACTTTCCCATCAACTGCATGGTTCTGCTCAGCCACACCGCCGCGGTGGCGCGGGTCATGGTCTCCCCGGGACGGGCGTTGCCGTCGGGGGTATCCAGAATCCCCAGCGCCCGCAGGGAGGTCAGCGCGCCGTCCGACCACGCGGGCAGGCTGTCGGCATCGGCAAAGGCGGTCACCGTATCCTCCACGGCGTAGCCAATGATGTTGGACAGGATCACCGCCGCCTCGGCGCGGGTGACGGAGGCGTGGGGGCGGAAGCTGATCTGCTCCCCCTCGGCCTTCCCGCCGATGTAGCGTTGCTCCGCCGCGTAGGCCACGTAGGGGCGCATGGCGACGGGAATGGCGTCCGCATCCGCGAAATCCGGAAGCTGGGCGGCGGCCACGTCCTCGGCGGTGATCCCGGCGGCCTGCATGGCGGTCACCAGAAGCTCCACGCGGGAGATGGCCTCGTCGGGCTTGAAGTACACCTCGCTCCCCACGCGGGTACCGTTCATGAGCCCAGCGGCCGAGACCGTCAGAATGGCGGCGGCATCGGTGCGCCCGTCCAGATCGGCGTAGGCCTCGGCGGCGGGACGCGGGGTCACCGTAATGCTCACGGTGGCCGAGGTGCTGTAATTGCCGTAGCGGTCATACACCACGTAATCAAAGCTGTCCTGCCCCACATAGCCCGTGTCGGGGGTATAGACGTACGCGCCGGTGTGTCTATCGGTGAGGGACACCTGCCCGTGGGCGGCATAGCGCGCGATCTCGTAGGTCAGCTCATCCCCCTCGGGATCGTAGGCCGACACGTTCCCCGCGGTGGGGAGCCCCTTATAGGTCTCGATGTGCAGGGACACGTCGGGCGCCAGAGAGACGGTGGGGGTGTAGTTGAGGCGATCCAGGAGGCAGAGGCGGCAGGAGACCGCATAGTCACTGCCGTTGACCGAAACCGTCATGGTCGCCTCGGAGGGGACGGTATCGTCCGCGGCGGCAAAGGAGAGCAGAGACAGGCTTCCCGCCGAGATGACCTGCCCCTCGGCCGCCCCCACCGAGCCCACGAACAGGGTGCCCTCCCCCGGAGAGGGGAGACTCTGTACCGTAACGTAGTTCAGCTCGGCCAGATTCATGGCGCGGCAAAAGTCCTCGGCGGTGAAGGAGAGCTCCCCGCCGCACAGCCCTGTAAAGACCAGCTCCTCGCGGGCGGCCAGCACCCGCAGGCCGTAGGACACGGCGGGCGCCGTCTCGCGGGCGGGCAGGCCG
Source organism: Eubacteriales bacterium (assembly GCA_045633025.1). Taxonomy (GTDB): domain Bacteria; phylum Bacillota; class Clostridia; order Oscillospirales; family CAG-272; genus CAMEON01. The sequence goes on from JAZQXS010000025.1 coordinate 3,897, forward strand.
AGGCTCCCCACCGAGGTACTGCCGAGAGGACGGGTATCCGCCTCGGAGGATTCGGTCTCGGACGCAGGCGCCGCGCCCTGTAACGCGTCGGAAGACTCCTTTGCGGTGGCGGCGATACTCCCGACGGCGGCAAGCAAGCAGGACAGCAAGCAAACGGATACCAAGCGAAGCAGAGCTCCTCTGCGCAGGCGCATCAATTCGTGTTTCATGGATCATTCCCCCTTGTGTTTGGATTGGTGTATTGTATGCGGGAAGTAAGCCGAACATGCACGAAGTATCCCCGCGCGCCTACGCCGCCGAGATACACGACCCGACCGTGCCCCGCGGTTGATTCGTTATGTTATGTTTTGTTTCTTGTTGGATACGATAAGATACGATATGTTATGTTTAGATTTGATTAGATTAGATAGGTTTCAAGCGACGCTTCAAGCCCCCCTCAAGCGACGCTTCAAGCGAATACAGTTCGGACGGTCTGCAACGCGGTCGCGCAACCGCATGGAAAGCAAGCGCCCATTTTATCCCGCGCTCTTGATTTTCCCGCAAGAATGTGGTATAATGGATCCATAACTGCAATACTGCCGAAAGGACTGCCCGATATGAAACTCAAAACCGTCTACGTCTGCGCCGAATGCGGTGCGCAAGCCTCCAAGTGGCTTGGCAAATGCCCCCACTGCGGGAAATGGAATACCCTGGTCGAGGAGGTCATCGACACCCAGCCCGAGCCCGCCAAGGCTCCGCGGCGCACCTCCATGACGGGGAACACGGCGGAGAGCAAGGCGGCCAGATTCTCCGAGATGGCGCTTCCCTCCTACATCCGCAGTGACACGGGGCTCTCCGAGCTGGATCGGGTGCTGGGCGGTGGGCTGGTCACAGGCTCGGTGGTTCTGCTCTCGGGTGGGCCCGGTATCGGTAAATCCACCCTGCTCATGCAGATCTCCGACGCGCTGGGGCAGAACCGCAAGGTGCTCTACGTCTCGGGCGAGGAATCGGGCGGTCAGCTCAAGCTCCGCGCCAAGCGGCTGGGCGTCAGCGGCGAGCATCTGTATATTCTGACAGAGACCAACCTGGAAAACATTCTGGCCGAGGCCGACGAGGTCAAGCCCGACGTGATGATCCTGGACTCCATCCAGACCATCTACTCCGACAAGGTAAACTCCACCCCCGGCAGCGTGACGCAGGTGCGGGAGTGCGCCATGAGCTTCATCGGCAAGGCCAAGAGCGAGGGGATCTCCATGCTTTTGGTGGGGCACGTCAACAAGGAGGGCGGGATCGCAGGCCCCAAGGTGCTGGAGCACATGGTGGACGCGGTGCTCTACTTTGAAGGAGAGCGTCAGCAGGCCTACCGCATCATCCGCGCCGTGAAGAACCGTTACGGCTCGGTCAGCGAGATCGGCGTGTTCGAAATGACCGATCGGGGACTGGAGGAGGTGGCCAACCCCTCGGAAATGCTCCTTTCGGGCCGCCCCAAGGGGGTATCCGGCAACTGTGCTCTCTGCACCATGGAGGGAACCCGTCCCATCATCGCGGAGGTGCAGGCCTTAGTAACGCCCACCGTATTCCCCGCCCCCCGTCGGACGGGTAACGGCGTGGAGTACAACCGCATGTGCCTCATTCTGGCGGTGCTGGAAAAGCGGTTGGGGCTGAAATTCTACCAGAACGACGTGTACATGAACGTCATCGGCGGTCTCTCGGTGGGGGAGCCCGCTGCGGATCTGGCCATTGCCACCGCCCTCGTTTCCTCCCTTACCGATCGAGTTGTTCCCGACGATCTCATCGTCATCGGAGAATTGGGTCTTGGCGGGGAGTGCCGCG
>JAZQXS010000026.1:0-3854 GCA_045633025.1 Eubacteriales bacterium
GCAGCTCGCAGTTGGTGGAACGAACGCAGGAGAGGCAGTTCTTGTCGTGGTTGGACAGGAGCAGCTCCAGGTTCATCTTGCGGGATGCGGTGATCTTGGGGCTGGTGGTCTTGATGACCATACCGTCGGTGCAGGGATACACGCAGGCGGTGACCATACGGAAGGGCTTACCGCCCTCGGAGACCTCGACCAGGCAGAGACGGCAGGCGCCGATCTCGTTGATGTCCTTCAGGTAGCAGAGCGTAGGGATGTCGATATTGGCGGCCTTAGCGGGTTCCAGAACGGTGCAACCCTTCTCTACGGAGTAGTCAACACCGTTAATTTTTACGTTAATCATATCCATTTTGTCCAATTCCCCTTTCTTACTTCTTGGAAATTGCCTTGAACTTACAGGTAGCCACGCAGGCACCGCACTTCACGCACTTCGCAGGATCGATCTGCATGGAGGCCAGCTTGTGGCCGGGAGCGGTGTAGTCGGTACGGGTGATGGCCTCGGCAGGGCACTTCTTGGCGCAGATGCCGCAACCGATACAGGTGTCCACGTCGATGGTGTACTGAATGAGGTTCTTGCACACGCCGGCGGGGCACTTCTTGTCCACGATGTGTGCTACGTACTCATCGCGGAAGTAGCGCAGGGTGGACAGAACGGGGTTGGGAGCGGTCTGACCCAGACCGCAGAGAGAGGCGGACTTGATGTAGTTGCAGAGCTCCTCCATACGGTCGAGATCCTCCAGCTCGCCCTTACCCTCGATGATCTTATCGAGCAGCTCGAGCAGGCGCTTGGTACCGACGCGGCAGGGGGTGCACTTACCGCAGGACTCGTCCACGGTGAAGTCCAGGAAGAAGCGAGCGATGTCCACCATACAGGTGTCCTCGTCCATGACGATCAGACCGCCGGAGCCCATCATAGAGCCGATGGCCATGAGGTTATCGTAGTCGATGGGGGTATCGATGAGGTGAGCGGGGATACAACCGCCGGAGGGGCCACCGGTCTGGGCGGCCTTGAACTTCTTGCCGTTGGGGGTACCGCCGCCGATTTCCTCGATGATGTGGCGCAGGGTAGTACCCATGGGCACCTCAACGAGACCGGTGTTCTTGATCTTACCGCCCAGGGCGAATACCTTGGTACCCTTGGACTTCTCGGTACCGATCTGGTTGAACCAATCGGCGCCCTTCAGGATGATCTGAGGAATGTTGGCGTAGGTCTCCACGTTGTTGAGGACGGTGGGCTGGCCGAACAGACCCTTGACAGCGGGGAAAGGAGGACGGGGACGGGGCTCACCGCGGTTACCCTCGATGGAGGTCATCAGCGCGGTCTCCTCGCCGCAGACGAATGCGCCTGCGCCCAGACGGATCTTCAGGTCGAAGTTGAAGCCGGTGCCGAAGATATCCTCGCCCAGCAGGCCGTACTCCTTAGCCTGATCGATCGCGATCTGGAGACGGTTGACGGCGATGGGGTACTCAGCGCGGACGTACACGTAACCCTCGTCAGCGCCGATGGCGTAAGCGGCGATGGCCATAGCCTCGATCAGAGCGTGGGGGTCACCCTCCAGGATGGAACGATCCATGAACGCGCCGGGGTCGCCCTCGTCCGCGTTACAAGCGACGTACTTCTTGACGTTACCGCGGTTACCGCTGGCGAACTTCCACTTCAGACCGGTGGGGAATCCGCCGCCGCCGCGGCCGCGCAGGCCGGAATCCAGGATGGTCTGGATGACGTCATCGGGGGTCATCTCGGTCAGAACCTTACCCAGGGCGGCGTAGCCGTCCATAGCGATGTACTCCTCGATGTTCTCGGGGTTGATGACACCGCAGTTACGGAGTGCCAGACGGTACTGGGACTTGTAGAAGGTGGTGTCGTTGAGGGACTCGGTGACCGCACCGGTCTCCTCGTTCTTCTCGTTGTAGACGAGACGCTCGACGGGACGACCCTTGAGCAGATGCTCGGAGACGATCTCGGCGACGTCCTTTTCCTCCACGCGGGAGTAGAAGGTGCCGTCGGGATAGAGGATAACTACGGGACCCAGAGCGCAAAGACCGAAGCAACCGGTCTGGACGACCTTGACTTCCTCTGCAAGCCCCTGAGCTTCGATCTCACGGACGAATGCCTCCTGGATCTTCTGGCTGCCGGACGAGGTACAACCGGTACCGCCGCAGCATAATACATGTGCACGAATCATATTCTGATACCTCCGTTATACGTTCTTGGCGTAGGTGTATTCCTCAACGACCTTACCGCCCTTGATGTGCTCGGCGATCACGCGCTCGGCCTTCTCGGCGGTCATCTTGACGTAGGTGACCTTCTCCTGGCCGGGGGTGAATACCTCAACGACGGGCTCGAACTGGCACATACCGATACAGCCGGTCTGGGACACGGTGACGGAGGAGGCAAGACCCTCGCGGTTCACGCCCTCCACGAAAGCGTTCAGGACGGGACGGGCGCCGGCGGCGATACCGCAGGTCGCCATACCGACGACCACGCGGGTCTCGGTAGTGCCCTCACGAAGGATGACCTTGTCCTTCATCTTCTCTCTGATCGCAGCAAGCTCTGCCAAAGATTTCATGATGTTTTTCTTCCTTTCGTTATATAGATTCGCTTTTAGAAAACTGTTTTGGGAGCGAGTACGGGGCTCTGCCCCTACCCCCGCTTAAGGGACTTCTTGAAAGAAGTCCCTTAAGAATCCTCAAGAACCTTCAAAAATGATTCTATTTTGTGTTCTTACCTGCTGATACCCAAATGGATAGCGGCCATCACCATGGGGCCCCTGCCCCATTGGGCTTTCACGAGGATCCGCAGGGCTCTCTCGCTCTTCATTCTGCATTCTGCATTCAGCATTCTGCATTTTCTTCATACTGCTCTCGCAGGAATTGTCCGATCCATTGAATGACCTCATAGCTGTCCAGGGGGACGTCGCCCAGCACCTCGCGGAGCTGGCGGGTATCCAGCTCCACCCGATGCCCGTTCCTATCGTGCAGGAAGGTGAAGTCGATCTCGGGGGAGCCCATGATCAGCGTTTCCATAGTAGCGACGAGGTCGCCGATGGGGGTGAAGTCGATATGGTCGGTAAAGAAGGTGGCCGTGACGACGGTGCCGTGGTCATGGGGGGAGTCCTCCTCGTGGCGGGACTCAATGGTCACGCTTCCGCCCGTTTGCTCAGCGGCCAGCATAAGGAGCGGCACGCCCATGCCCACCTTACGGGTGGTGCGGGTGGTATAGAAGGGGTTCATGACGGTGGCGACCACCTCGGGCTTCATGCCGCAGCCGTTATCCGTAATGGTGAGGGTAAGGAGATTTCCTTTCTCCACCAAGGAGATATCGATGAGGGTAGCCCCTGCCTTGACGGAGTTTTTGGTGATGTCCAGAACGTTGAGTGACAGTTCCTTCATATCAAATTTCTCCTTTCAGGTGCAGGAATAATTGATGCCGTACGAAGTCGCCGCTGTATGGCTCGTCGTTCAGGTCGAAGTATGCGTTCGCGTCGCGGATATCCCAGAGATAGTGGGCATCCGAGCCGCAGAGAATGCGTTTGTTTTGAAGAATGGGGTATTTTTCGACGTAGGCTTCCTTATTTTCGTAGTCCCGCAGTTCCGCGCCACCGAAGTCGGGGGATTCGGGGATGGTACCCAGCACGGCGATGATGCCGTTTGCTTCCCTGTCGATGTGGGCGGGAAAGCAGACGCCGTTGTAGCGCGCCACCAGAGGGGGCACCTCATCCAGGAAAAGCTCGGTCGCATTGGGGAGCATATCCTCCTCGATGCCGATGGGCTCATCCTCCTCGTCGGTGATGATCTGGTCGCCGAAGATATCGGTACGGTTGGGGATGCGGATACGCCGGCCGTCCACGTCCTCACCG
>JAZQXS010000027.1:0-11240 GCA_045633025.1 Eubacteriales bacterium
AAAATAGACAGCCGCACGTGAGCGGCTGCCTGAGATTGTAATGCGGTATCAAACCTTCTGTACCCCTTTTAGGGGTTACGCCTGTATTTGCCCCTTATAGGGGCTGTGCAAACCACCGGTTCAACCGGTGGTTTTGATTCATCAGCTATTTCCGATTTTTTGGTCGGACAGAACAAAACGATCGCGCAGGCCGCCAGCAACACGGCGGTTACGGCAAGGCCACCCTCCAATCCGAAAGCCCCGCCGTTGAGTAGCTCCCGCCACATACCGTCCTTTAAGGTGGAGACCAGCGGGGAAGGGAGTCCTCGAATACCGCTGACAGGAATTCCGAACAGGTTTCCTTGGGCAAAGTTCCACATACTGTGCAGAGCACCCGCCATCCAGATGCTTCCGCGGCGGATGGTTAAAAAGGAAGTAAACAGCCCGAACAGAAAGATGTTAGCCAGCGCAATGACAGAAATGTTTGAATTGCCCAGGTGAAGAATCGAGAAAATCAAGGAATTGAGCACCGCGCAGACCCACAGGGGCCATCCGCGGGACAGGGACACCATAAGGTAGGATCGGCAGAGCATTTCCTCGGACATACCCTGAATCAGAAATCCCAGCAGAAACAGCGCAAGAATACCCCATGAAGGGGAATTGGCCGAAAGCTGTACCGTGACCGTTCCCGTAAGCATACAGAGCAGAACCGCGCTGCCGAATAGTCCCAATCCCCCGATCAATCCCACGGTGTACTCCGAAACGGCGCCGCGTTTCGCAAAACCGCGGGAAAGGAGGGAGCGTTTTTCAAGCAGCAGGCAGTAGAGCAGAACTACAACCACCGTTACCAAGGTTGCAAATAGCTCAATCAACATGGCGGTCATGAAGGTCATACGTCCGGATATGGAGGCTACCACAGAAGCGGCCGCTGAAAAAAGCGCGTTGCGTCCGTACTGTGAGAGCAGCATAACAGGGAAAAACAAGAAAAAAACCACCGCAGGGTTCGCGGTCAAACGCTCGCCCGGAGTGGGGGTCAACATTCCGGTTTTGGAAAGTACGGGAAATTTCATAGGATGCCTCCTGCCGCTCGATCACGCGGCTACCTTTTTATTATAGCACATCCAAAAGGATTTTACAAGATGCTTCAAGAAAAATTCACATTCCGAACCAGAGGAATTTCCGCCTTTGTTTTGTACAATATTAACGAAATTTGCCAAAATGTTAAATTACCCTCTTTACAAACTGACAAATATGTGCTATAATGTAAGCAACCGAAGAAGAAGGGAATCAGCCTTCTTGTGAGGTTATCGCCATATCACAAAGGAGGATACACCATGAAGATCACGATCGTAGGAAGAAAGCTGAACGTTTACGACGACACCCGCGAGCTCATCGAGAAGAAACTGGCCAAGCTGGATAAGTACTTCAAGGCCGCCGGAGATCCCGAGGCTACGGTGACACTCAGCCGCAAGCGAAACGTCTCAAGCCTGGAGGTGACCATCAACGCAGGCGGAACCCTGTTCCGCAGTGAGGTGGATGCCGACGACTTCCGCATCGCTCTGGATCAAACGGTGGATCACATCGAGGGTCAGATCCGTAAGAACAAGACAAAGCTGGCTAAGCGTCTGCGGGAGAACGTCATGGATATGACGGTCATCCCCGATCCCGTGGAGGATACCTCCGAGGACGAGCCCATCATCCGCGTCAAGCAGTTTGAATTCAAGCCCATGACCGCTGAAGAGGCGATCATGCAGATGAACCTTTTGGGTCACAGCTTCTACGTCTACAACGATATTACGACGGGTGACACCTGTGTGGTCTACGGCCGTAAGGACGGTGCGTACGGACTCATTGAGCCCCTGAAATGAAAAAGATCTAACAGGATAAAAGTATAAATAAGCCGATCACGATACGGGCAGACACTCCTCGGGGTGTCTGCCCCTTTTGCTTTGAAATTTTTCGCGAAACCCTCTTGACAAACTCATTCGTTTATGCTATACTACAAGTGTACTATTTGAGATAGTGCGGTTGGTGCACTTCCGCTGCGGATGCATCAAGCCGAGAAAGGAGTCGTATGCTACTGATCGACAAATTATCCGGTAAACCCGTATACGAACAAATTATCGAAGGCATTGAAAAGAATATTCTCATGGGGCTTTACGAGCCGGGAAGCGTTTTACCCTCTCTGCGTGAGCTGTCTGTGGCGCTGGGAATCAATCCCAATACCATTCAGAAAAGCTACGCCGAGCTCATTCGGCGCGGTGTCATCGTCCCGGCGCCGGGAAGCGGTTCTTACGTGGCTCCCGATGCCATTGACCGTATCCGCGAAGCCGCTAAGACAAAGCTGTTGAGCCTGCGGGATCTGGTCGCCGACCTGGCTCTGGCGGGTATCCCGCAGAGCGACGTACTGGCCGAGGTCAACGCCGTTTACGAGCAGGCTGAGCAGGGAAATCTTTTGTCAAACGCCATTCGATCCAGCCAAGAAGGAGGAAACCTATCATGATCCAAGCCGAACAAGTCACCAAAATATTCCGTTCCGCCGGTCAACCCGAGCCTCACTATGCGTTGAATAACCTGTCCTGCACCATCCCGGGTGGGTGTATCTACGGTCTCGTGGGCTCTAACGGTGCGGGAAAATCCACGTTTCTCCGCCTTTTGTCGGGGGTGTACCGCCCCGACGCGGGGACGATCACGGTAGACGGTGAACCCGTATGGGAAAATCCCGCTACAAAGAACAAGCTGTTCTACGTCCCCGATGACCTGTATTTTCTCCCGCAGACCAATATGAGGAAGATGGCGCATTACTATAAGGCGCTCTACCCCAAATTTAACTGGGAGCGCTACCGCAATCTGACCGAAACCTTCCGACTCGACGAGCAGGCGAATCTCAATACCTTCTCCAAGGGTATGCGCCGTCAGGCCGCCGCTATTCTGGCTCTGTCCACCATGCCGGATTACCTGTTCTTTGATGAAACCTTCGACGGTTTGGATCCCGTCATGCGGCGTCTGGTCAAGCAGGTCATCTACAATGACGTGCTGGATCGGGGAACGACCACCATCATCACCTCCCACTCCCTCCGCGAGCTGGAGGATACCTGCGATCAGTTGGCTCTTTTGCATCAAGGCGGTATTGTATTCGAGTCGGATATCCAAAATCTCAAAACGGCGCTGTTCAAGGTGCAGACCGCCTTCAACATCCCTTATACCAAAGAAAAATTCACCAACGCGGGCATCAACGTCATCTCCTATAACCAGATCGGCAGTGTGGCCACCTTCATTGTGCGGGGCGAACGCCAAGCCACCGAATACAAGCTGCGGTGTATGAATCCCTTGGTGCTGGATCTTTTGCCGCTGAATCTGGAAGAGGTGTTCGTATATGAGATGGAAGCGCTGGGATACGCGTTTCAGGATATTTTGATGTAAGGAGGTGTTCGCCATGAAAGGAAACCGTATATCTACTCAAATTTTCAATTTTCGTCTGTTTTTGGAAGGACTGAAGCGTCTGCGTGTCGTCGGACTTGCGACCGCGATCCTCGCGCTGACCGCATCCGCCCTCGTGCCCATCGTTGCTTGGATCGAATGTGATAATTATAACTACACAGAATACTTTGTCCAGACCGAGCTTTTGTGTGTGCCGCTCCCCTTTGTGACCCTTTTGGCGCCCTTCTTCTTCTTTGTTCTGTTCTCCTTTTTGCAGAAGCGTAAGGAGTCCGATTTCTTCCACTCCATCCCGTACACACGCACCTGCGTGTACGTCAGCTTCGTGACGGCCGCGCTGGTATTCACCTGGGCGATCCAGCTTGCTTGCGCGCTCACAGCGGGCATTCTCTGGAGCTTTCCCTACTTTCTTCGGTTCGATCTGAGCGCCCTGGTATCCTATACCTTGATCTGTATGCTGGCCACCGCCATGCTGTCCTCGTTCATGATGCTGGCGCTGTCGGTGTCGGGTACGGGTAGCTCCTGCATTCTCCTGTTCGGATTGTTCACGGCGTTTGTACGCGTCGTCGCGGCGATCTTTTTGGGCTGTATGGGTGGGATCTCGCTTCTGCCCATCAACGATATGTGGCAAAATTCCTTCTTCTCTCCCCTGTGGTTTTTGCCCATCAATATTTTTGCGTACTTTTTGGAAATCGATCTGTCCTCGGCGGTCATGTACTCCTTGCCGAATATCCTGTATTCGATCCTGGTCACCTTGGTCGTGTACGCGCTGGCCGGCCTCATCTATAAGCACCGCAAATCCGAAATGGCGGGGAATCCTGCGCCCGGACGCAGAACCCAAGCGTTGTTCCGTATCATGTTCACCCTCCTCCCCGCCCTGCTCGTCCCGTTTTTCCTGGCGAACAGCGAGGATGACGCCGCACTCCATCTGGTGATTATTGTAGGCGTTCTGCTGGTCTATTTCCTGTACGAGCTCATTACCACCAAGCGTCCCAAGAATATGCTGAAGGTGATTCCCGGGCTGGGTATCGTGATACTCTGCTGTCTGGCGTTCTCCGCGGTGTTCCTGACGTATCAGCGAGTTGTCCTTTTGGAATCCATTTCGGCCGACGAGATCGATACGGTCTCGATCAGAGGCGGCGGTATGGACGAATATACCTATCAAGGCATCCTTTTGGACGAATTCCAAACCGATGAACCCGAGATCGTGCAGGTCGTTGCGGAGCAGTTGGCTTACACGCAAGACTGCGATCGGACGCTCATATATCCGGACAAGGGAAGTTGGAGCCGGGTTGTGGTAACCATTCGTTTGGATAGCGGCCGTACCCTGAAGAGACGAATCATGCTGGAATCCGAGGATAGTCTTCAGATTCGTCAAAAATTGATGTCGATAGAGGAAACGCAGGAGCTTCTGTACCGCTTGCCCGAGTTTGACGAGCTCTACAACGCCGCCTTGAGTATAGATGTTACCTCCGGCTATTCGGACTACAACCACTTCTATGTGGACGATATGTTGAAGAAATTCATGGATATATTCCGCGAAGAATTCAAAACCTTAACGCCCGAGCAGAGAGACGCCGTGATGGCGCCCACGTTCAACTATCCCGCGTGGAGACGTGCGGATACCCGGTTAAATTTGAGCCTGACCGGACATCGGAACGGGAAGCATTTCGATAATCAATACGTCATCACCGAGGATCTTCCTCGCACCCGCGCGCATCTGCTGTCCCTGTGGAGTAAGGAGGCCTACAATTACTACAATGGCGGAGAATCCGGTTGGGGCGGAACCTCTCTGGATATACTGCGCCAATTCCTCAAGGATATGGACGACAGCTTTTTCCGAATGGTTGGAGAAATTACGGGAACTCTCTATGCCGGCCCAATCGGGAACACGGAACAGTCGGACGTGTATGAGATCCACGATATCAAGCTCGATTCCGAAAAGCTCCCCGAGCTGATCTCTCTGCTGGTAGAGCGGGATCTTCTGAACACGTGGGAGGAGACTCAGATCGGCGATAAGCCCGACCGATACGATGCAAGCAAGCCGCTTACCATCACCGAGGATACCTACATTTTGCGCCTTATGCTGGAAAGCATCGGAGAGCCCGAATTCGAGGACTACTATGAGGAAGATTACTACAAAGAGGGGGTCTGGAAGGATTCTCACTTGTTCGTGGAGATCACGGGTCTCTTTGACCTTACCGCTGAGGATTGGGAGAAGGTTCTGAATCTGCTCAGCGAATAAAACCGGAGGAGATTGTACTATGAAAATGAAGAAAGCGCTACTTCTTCTCACCCTTGCGGCAATGATGCTGTTGATGTCATGCAGTCGTGTCGCGGCGGGAATCAACGAAGCCGTGACCCATGAGAATCTGTCGGTTCGGATCACCGATGTGTTTGGTGACGAGAACAACGCGTATATTCTGCTTGAAGCCAAAATGGCCGATACCGAGTCGGTAACGAACGGCCGCTTGAACACCGCGCTGGTTGATGCGAAGGCCGCGGGCGGGTATAGCTTCAGCCTGATCGGGCGGAACGAGGAGGCGCACACGCAGACCTATTTGGTGACGGTTTCCGGAGAGAAGCGTCTCACGGACAAGAAGATAGGCGTTTCTTTGAGCGATTATCGCTCGGAGGAGAATCCCTTAGAGCATCTTATTGAGGCGGGAACGGAGTGGATGTTTGCCTTTACTTATAAGCCCGAAGCGGCGACGGCTTCGAAGTCCTTCGATGACAGAGCTGTGACAGAGATCCGCCTGTACGGCAATGTGCTGGTGATCACGCCCAAGAACGCGGATCCATCGGATTCGATCAAGGCCTCCGGCTTGACCATTACGGATGCAAGCGGCGCGGCTCTGGAGCCTGTTCTGTGCAGCGCCGACGAGGCTCGGTGCTACTTGTCTGAGATCGTGTACGTGTTCGATCCTGCGGTAGCGCAAAATATCGCGTCGGTTACGGTGGGGGAGACTGTGTATTCCTTGACCTGATACCGTATAAATCCTTTTTCAAAAGTTCTTGAAAAAGGGGTGCGGGGGAAAAACTTCTTTCAAGAAGCTTTTCCCCCGCATTCTGTATCTCCTTATACTAATTTACTTTTAAAATCTTGAAAAACTTCGGTAGGAGCGCACCTATATGTGCGCCCCTACCGAAAAAGTATCGGGCGCACACGCAGGTGCGCCCCTACCACGAGAAATTTTGGATTCAAGGTTTTATTTGTAAATTCGTATTATCCCGTATATTCCAAAATCCCCCGATAGATTCCCTCGGCAAACAGATCCGGCGCATCCCGCATGAGCGTCGCATCGCCCGGATTGGTAATGAAGCCCAGCTCGATGAGCGTAGCAGGCATCTGCGTTTTCCGAAGAACATACAGTCCCGGGCGGGATTTCACACCCCGATCGCGCAACCCCGTTACATCGATCAGATTCGTCAGAATCTCCCTTGCAAAATCATAGGCGCGTGAATTGCGGTCGTAGACCAATGCCTCCGTGCCGCTGGCAGAGGAGGAAGCGGCGGCGTTTGTATGTAGGCTGATGAAGTAGTCGGCGCCCCATCGGTTGGCGTCGTTGACTCGGGCTGCAAGGCTTGTGGAATTGGAGGTTCCCAGAAGCGTATCCTCCGTAGGACGGGAAAGCCGAACCTCAAAGTTCGGGTTCGCCCGCAAGCGCGCGGCCAACCGCTGACCGATGACGTAGACCAGATCCTGCTCCCTAAGCCCATTTCCCTCGGCGCCGGCGTTGGGATTTTCGGGATTATGTCCCTGGTCGATGTAAATTTTGATTGACATATAGCCTCCTTTGTGGTATAATAGCAATATAGTGTTTTGTGACAGTATATGTGAACCGCCGTCCGCGGGTTCACGTCCGAAAGGAGTCCCTATGTCTGAGAAAAATCAAATCATGCCCTCCACACTCTACCTCGTCGCCACCCCCATCGGAAACCTCTCCGACCTCTCGGAGCGTGCCATAAAAGTTCTCTCCGAGGTGGATTTCATCGCCGCCGAGGATACCCGCAATACAGCCCACCTTCTGTCCTACCTCAACATTCAAAAGCCCATGGTGTCCTACCACGAGCACAATAAAAGGGAACGGGGAGAGAGCATATGCGACCGCTTGGAATCGGGGGAATCCTGCGCCCTCGTCACCGACGCAGGCACCCCCGCCATCTCCGACCCCGGCGAGGATCTGGTCGCCCTCTGCGCCGCGCGTGGAATCGCCGTTACCTCCATCCCCGGCTGTTGCGCGGGTATCACGGCTCTGACCCTGTCCGGCTTGCCCACGGGAAGGTTCTGCTTTGAGGGATTTCTGTCGGTGAACAAATCCGACCGCAAAAAGCATTTGGATTCCCTCAAAAACGAGTCCCGCACCATGATCTTTCACGAAGCCCCCCATAAGCTCAAAGCCACCCTCGCCGACCTCCGCGACACCTTCGGAGATACCCGCCGCATCTCCCTCTGCCGTGAGCTGACCAAGCTCAACGAAGAAGTCCTCCGCCTCACCCTGGCTGAGGCCGTGGCCTACTACGAGGAAAATCCCCCCCGCGGCGAGTACGTTCTGGTGGTAGAGGGCGCCGGGGAGGGAAGCGACGCCGAGGAAGCCTTCTGGACGGACATGACCATCCCCGACCATGTGGCCTACTACATGGAGCAGGGAATGACCAAAAAGGACGCCATCAAGGCCGCCGCCAAGGATCGCGGGGTGGCGAAGAATGAGGTGTATCAGGCGGTGATCGACTGATGCAAAAAATTCTTGACTACATTCAAAAGCAGTATTCTCCGCTCACGGTCATTATTTACGGCTCCTATGCGGATGGCTCCCATAACCTCAACAGCGATTTTGATGCTTTGGTGATCGCCGCGCACCACGATGTATTCCACGATATTTCCTTCGTGGAAGGCGTGCAACTGGACTTGTTCGTTTATCCCGTATCATATTTCAATGAAGGTGTGGATTACGATGAATTTATTCAAATATTTGACGGGACGATCGTTATTGACACGGACGGCTTCGGTTCACAACTGAAAGAGCAGGTATTGGAATATATTGACCAAATCCCGCCCAAAACCGAAGATGAGATAACAAAATCAGTAAAATGGTGCGACAAAATGCTTGCCCGTGTCAAAAGACATGATGCAGAAGGAATGTTTCGATGGCATTGGATACTCACAGACAGTTTGGAGATTTTTTGTGACATAGTCCGCCGCCCTTATTTTGGGCCGAAGAAGACCTTGAAATGGATGGAAAAGGATTACCCGGCTGAATTTACCGCATATCAAACGGCTCTGTTCGATTTCACCGAGACAAGTCTGCATAATTGGATAAGCTGCTTGAAAAAACTGCTTGAAAAGCGGATCGACTAAAAAAGGAGCAACCCACCCCCAAAAAGGTGAGTTGCTCCTTATTTTGATAACCCCATTATAAAAGTTCTTGAAGATTCTTAAGGGACTTCTTTCAAGAAGTCCCTTAACCCGCCGGAGGCTCGTTCCCCCGTTCTTTCAAAAACACTTGCCCGTCTTGCAGTCCTCCGCCGCGCCGCCGCGGTAGCAAAGCTCGTTGGGGCAGGAGCCCGTGGCGGTCAGCTCGACGATGTTGTTCACCGTCGTCTCGGCGATGTTGGAGAGCGCTTCCTCGGTGAGGAATGCCTGGTGGGAGGTCACGATGACGTTGGGCATGGAGATCAGCCGCGCCAGTACGTCGTCCTCCAGAATGTGTCCCGAGTTGTCCTCGAAGAACAGGTCGGACTCCTCCTCGTACACGTCCAGGCAGGCCGCGCCCACATGACGGGACTTGATCCCCGCTAACAGAGCCTCGGCATCCACCAACGCGCCGCGCGAGGTGTTGAGCAGAACCACGCCCTTCTTGCACTTCGCCAGCGATGCCTCGTTGATCACATGATAGGTCTCCTCGGTCAGCGGGCAGTGCAGGGAAATAATGTCGCTCCCCTTGAACAATTCGTCCAATTCCACGTAGCGAACCGTGTCCCCGTTGTCCAGCCCCGGGGCAGGGAACTTGTCATAGCACAGAACCTTCATGCCAAAGCCGCGGCAAATGTCAACGAACACCCGTCCGATGCGTCCCGTTCCGATGACACCGACGGTCTTTCCGTGCAGATCGAAGCCCGTCATGTTGGCCAGGCTGAAATTGAAGTCGCGAGAGCGGATATAGGCCTTGTGGATGCGACGGATGGAGGTCAGAAGCAGAGCCATGGTGTGCTCGGCCACCGCGTAAGGCGAGTAGGCGGGCACGCGTACTACGTGGATCTTGCCGAAAGCATGTTTCATGTCCACGTTGTTGAATCCCGCGCAGCGCAGAGCGATGATCTTCACCCCCAGCTCGCAGAGTCGGTCGATCACCGCCGCGTTAACGGTGTCGTTGACGAATACGCACACGCCGTCAAACCCCGCGGCCAGCTCCACCGTGTCCTCGTTGAGCTTTGTCTCCAGATATTTGAATTCCACCCCCTGCTCGCCGCCAAAGCGGTCGAAGGAAGGTCTGTCGTAGGTCTTGGCGTCAAAAAAGGCAATTCTCATGGGATTTCCTCCTGTTTTTTGGGTTTATGTCTTGCAAAATGGATGGATTTGGTTTATAATAAATAAGTATTCGTGTCTCGTAGGTTCGTTTATACACGGCACCTTTGAAACATTACAGTATAGCATATTTTTTCGAGGATGTCAAGAAGTTTTAAGAAAAATTTAGTTGAGGGTGCGAACGATGAGTGAGTGCGAATGGTGTGATTATAAAGAAAACGAATGGCTACTGCACAGATCATTACATTGGTCTGTTTATTTAGCGGACGTGCAGGACTATGTAGGTAGATGTATTTTGGTGTTGAATAGGCATTGCGGAAGTCTTTCAGAACTAAATACTTCCGAGTGGATTGAATTGAAAACAATCATAGATAGATTAGAGTTCGTCTATAAGGAAGTATTGGGAGCTGAACTTAGTAATTGGAGTTGCTTGTTAAACAACTTTTATAAAGAAACCGCACCCAATCCCCATTTGCATATTCACGTGAGACCGAGATATAAAAATGCTATTGTAATTAACGATCACTCGTATGAAGATACAGAGTTTGCTCACCACTATGCTCTGAAAAAAGAGAGTTTATTACTTGATGATGATAGGCAGACGTTGTTTGCACTAATGAAGAAACATTTTGCTTAACAACTTCCAATATGTAGAACAGTTTGATATTTTCAAGTGTGTAGAAAGAAAAAATATGATTGAAACAAAAGACCTAATCTTAAAGCAAGGCTCTGCCGACGATTGGCAAGACCTATATAGAAACCTTTGGAGTCGTGGCGAGGTGTTCCGCTATATGTTCACCAAGCCGAGTCAGACCGAGGAACACGCCATGAAGAAAACCGCAGCCTATGCAGAAATGCACAAGGAAGTCAAAACGGAATTCTTTGTGTACGATAAGGCGACCAAGCAAGCTATCGGTATTGCCGGACTAAAG
Source organism: Eubacteriales bacterium (assembly GCA_045633025.1). Lineage (GTDB taxonomy): Bacteria > Bacillota > Clostridia > Oscillospirales > CAG-272 > CAMEON01. The sequence continues at coordinate 10,876 of JAZQXS010000027.1, forward strand.
GAAATGAAGCCGAGCATATATACCGTTACCGACATAGCTCTTTGCCCCGATTTTCACGGTAAGGGTTATGGCAAGCAGATATTGACCTCCTTTATCTCCTTGGCTTTTGACGAACTTGGCGCAACCGAGTTACATTACGATTGCTTCAAGCAAAATGAGGCATCAAAGCGCTTGGCACTCTCGTGCGGTTTTGCATACACGCACTCAGAAGAAGCTGAACTGACGAAGGACGGCGAAAATGTGATTTTAGACTATTACGAGGTGAGAAAATGAGAGCAGCATTTCAAATATTGGCAATACCGTATCGGATTATTGACGGCACTCCGAGATATTGTGTGTTCCATCGCGCCGATCACGACCAATGG
>JAZQXS010000028.1:0-1926 GCA_045633025.1 Eubacteriales bacterium
CCCCGTCGGACTACCCACATCCCCCGTATCTCTATCTTGTATCTGTGTATCTTGTATCTTCGTATCTTTGTATGGCGCGGCGGGAGCAAGCCCCCGTCCTACCTACTTTAAAATTGCAGAATGCAAAAAAGGTGTGTCCCCCTTGCAAACCGCAGGAAAACACACCTTTTTGGGGCTTCGGATAATACCGCTTACGCCTCGTCCTTGCCGAGAGCCTGCTCCAGCCAGATCAGACCGTAGCCGAAAGCCTCGTACAAGCCCTTCTTCTCGCCCTGACGGACGATCTTGTTCTGATCCGCGCTCTCCACCACCTGAACCAGAACGGTGTCGGGTACCCGCACGCCGCTCTCTTCCTTGTAGCCAAAGATCTCCATAACGAGAATATATTTCTCGGACATATCTCCGTAGCAAATGGTATCCCCCTCGCGAACCAGGGGACGATTCTTATACATCAGGTATTTGCCCGCAACCGTGGGCGCACCGCTTAAATTCAATGCATCGGCACTCATTTTACAGCCTCCTTATAACCGTGGGATATTTTTTCACTATACAGTATACCACACTTCTCAGGAAATGTCAAGAGCTGAACCGATTTATTTTTGACCAAGCTCCACCCGATACTGCGCCGCCGAGACCCACTCACCCGTGCAGAAATCACGCCCCAGCACGTACAGCGTGCTGCCGCAGATCTTGACGAGATAGCCCTGGCTTCCGTCCAGATGCTCTCCGGTGACCGCGTTGATGCCCGTCCACAGGTAGCCGACCGACGCGCAGTTGAAGATACGGCAGGGAAGCTCGGGAGTTCCCTCGAACATATTGCTGACCGAATCCATCGTCCAATGGCTGTGGCCGTTGAAGAACATGACCTCGGGGTAGCCGGCCAACACGTCGCGGAGCATCTGCTCGTTCTTCACGCCGTTCCAGCGCTCTCCGGGCAGAGAGCCCGAGACCGTGTCGTACAGGGATTGATGCAAAAAGAGGAAGGTGGGACGGGTCGTGTCGCGATTCTCGTCCAGCCGCTCGCGGAGCCAGTCCATGGTGGATTCATGGAAGATGGCGTCCAGCCCGTCGGGCTCGTCGGTGCTGAGGGAGATGAAATGGTAGCCGCCCAGCCAGAAATCGTAGGTTGTGGAGGCGGGATGGGTTCCGTCGGGCAGGGTGGCGCAGCGCAGGAACTTGGCGCGCCCCTCCTCGAAGGAATTGTTGTAGAAATCGTGATTGCCGATGGTCAGAAACAGAGGCGGTACCTCCCCCGCTTCGGCGTGCAGGGCGACCATGTTCTGATACTCCTGCTCCTGCCCGCTGTTGGCCATGTCGCCCACAACGAACAAGCCCAGCGCCTCGGGGCTGACCTCACGGACGTTTCGGAGCATGGCGGCGAAATGGCGGTTGTGTACGTGATCTTGATCCACCGTCAGGTGCGCGTCGCTCATGACCCACAGCTCGGCGTCGGATGCCTCAAAGCCCCCGTGAGCGGCTCCCTCGGGCAGCTCCAGCTCCACGCAATCCTCCGAGAGCTCCCCCTCGGCGTTGGCGGTGTAGACCAGCAGCTTGGTTGCTCCCGCAGGGATGAGAACCTGACGGCCGAAGGTGTAGACGGTCGACTCACCCTGTATCTTGAGCAGAGGCAGGGGCGTGTAGCCCTCCAGCTTGCCCGCGTCGTTACCCCAGTACATCCGAATGAAGCGCCCCTCCGTCTCCTCGGCGGGAACGGTGACCGTGACCGTGCCCGCGGCATACCCGTCGGGGCTTCCCGTATGGGTATAGGTCGCCGTAAAGGCGGGGGCGGCGGACGCGGGCATAGCCGGCTCCGGCAGGACTGCTTTTCGGGTCTTGCACGCGCGGACGGTCTTGATCGCCAGCGCCGTCACAGCGCCCGTCACAGCTCCGACAGCGAGGGAAAAGGGGGTCAATTTTATGAATTCC
>JAZQXS010000029.1:0-2540 GCA_045633025.1 Eubacteriales bacterium
CTTTGTGGTAAAACTGATGATTTTTAAAGTTTTGGGAGATCCAAGAACCTTTTTTCAAAAAGGTTCTTGGTGGGGTGCAGGGGTGAAACCCCTGCATCCATTACTTCCGAATCCGATTCGCAGCCCATGTCTTATGGGCGTACAGGCGGCTGAAATAGTTGAACGCGAACACGATACAGAGACCGATCAGAATACCGATCCAGGGGCTTTGGAAGGGCTCGCACAGCCCCATGAAACCTACGAAGAACTGCTCCAGTCCCCATGCGCTTGCATAACCGAAGCCGATGCCCGCGGTGGAAAGAGAGATGGTGTAGAAGATCGTGGGAACCATCCATAGAATCGCCGCGCCTACGGTGCAGACGATGCTCTCCACAATCGCCAGCTTGCGGTAGCGGGAGAATCCCTCGTTCGCATCAGCGCCGCGGATCTCCACCGACGTGGCGGCCAGATAGGCGCGCTTGCGTTCAGCATCCTTGATGTAGAACACGGCCATAACAGCGGCGATGATGAGCAGACTCACAAAGCCGTAAGCAAACATCGTCCATCGGGCGGTCACGATCATGTCATCCCGCATCATCCAGACCTCCACCGTATTGCTGAGGAAAATGGTATAGAACAACCAGGTCACAGCGTGATAGATCAGCAGGAAAAATATCGCCTTGAACGCCGTACGGCTGTGGCGGGGCTTCTCGGGCTTGTATTCCGGAGCCTTGGGCGGTTGATTGTAGTTTTTCATATGTATTCTCCTTTTTTGTTTTGAGACGGATGTAAACTCATCAAATTGGCGCATATCGTAGCGCTTCCCTCTACTTACATAACCGACGTTTCGACGGAAATCTTACAGTTTTTTCAAAAAAATTGGAAATGTGGGAATCCGACCGCAAGCATTTTGTCTCCCGCCTCCCTCCGCTTGCTTTTCGAGCGCCGCAATTTGAAAATTTTACAACCGACTTTTTTTGCGTTCAGAACGTCTCTGCAGCAAAAAGCGACTCATGCAACTGATTCTTCAACCCCTTTTTTACATGTCTCACCGTACAAAACGTGAAATTTCCCACAGATGTGCCGTTCGTGACGGATATTTTCCCACCGCCCGCTTGGATCAATCGGACATCCACCGGAAGAGTCTGCATGACGATGATATGTCGCTCGCCCGCCTGTTCCGAGACAGTCGGTAATTTTTTGACTTGATCTTTATTTCTTTGAACGCTGTATTCTGACGCTCGCCAAATGATGCGTCTATGCCCCGCCTGAAGTTGTGAGCCCGCAACAGGAACGGGATTAGCAACACCCTCTCGGAGGATCTTTCCCTGCGCGACGGGTGTGATCACATACTCCCCTTCGCTCGGGAATGTCAGCATTCGCTTGCGAGGATAAACGATATCCAGAAAATGCAGGTGTAATACGCCGTCAACCGTGGAAATCGTGATATCACCGTGAGTATTCATTTTTAACAACGAAGCAAACGGCGCTCGTACCATACGGAGCCTGTACTTACGCCGCACGCACAGACCGGCGAAGGACACGTACACGTAAATACGCTTGAGTGTAAAGGCAATCCAAGGCCAAATGAAGATGATGAATAAAACAACGGCCAATAAGATCGCAAGAACCACCCCCACCGATGACCAAAATGCCGTATATGTGAAAAATCCTGCAAGCCCGGCAAAAAGATTACCGAACACCATGAGCGGGAGCGGCCACGTCAGTAGCGCGAAGATACCAATGCCCACAAGGCAACAAAACGTAATCAAGATGACTTTCAAAAGCTTTCCTGAAGGTTTCATTATGATTTCTCCTATAACAGATTAAAATTTTTTATGACAAGGAGGATTCTACACCTTCCCTGCGCGGCGGAAGACGTACCAAATCGGTGTCCGACCGCCGTAGATGTAATCTCCCGACTTGTGCTGTACAAAGAGATGGATCTCCCCCTCCACCTCCCGCAAAAGGTATGCCTCGGCTAACTGTTGTTTCGGATCCAGCACAGCTCCCTGCGCCGTAGCCTCGGGATTCTCATAACGTGTGTACGTATAGCGAATATCCATCATCCTCGCTCCGTGGGACACGCGGCGTATGCAGATGCCGTTTTCGTAAAAGATCATCCCCAAAATCCACAGAGCTTCGTGTTTTTTCGGGATATCCTGCCGCGAGAACCTCATGGGATCCCTCGTCCACGCGACCGAATTCCACTCGCCCAGCACCTCCGGATCGGGGAGCATGGGGAGATCGGTCTGATCCGCAAATACGCGGGATTCCGGCTCGGTCAGCGCGGCGTGCCTGACCTGACGGTAGAGCAACCACATGGGCTCCTCCCCTCGATCCAGATACGCGGCTACCGCGCGGTATTGCAAGGTCATATACCGCCCATCCTCGGTGTCCCACAGAACGAATGGGTTAGGAACAAGGTCGTGAGGCTGTGTAGACATCCAGTACAGCACGCCGCGGCTCCAGCAGTACATCCACCAGGGCGCGCCGTCCGGCAAGAAAACCAACCGTTGCAAAGAAAGGTTCCCCGTTTCTGTGTCCAACGGCGCGGCCGG
>JAZQXS010000030.1:0-10688 GCA_045633025.1 Eubacteriales bacterium
ACCACCACCTTCGGCATCATGTTCCTGCCCTTTGAGGGTCTGTACGCCGAGGTCGTGCGCATGGGGCTGGTGGACGTCCTGCAAAACCAGTACCGCGTCAGCGTCGCCGGCCCCACCACTCTGGCCGCCCTGCTCAACAGCCTGCAAATGGGCTTCCGCACCCTGGCCATTCAGAAGCGGTCGGGGGAGGTCTGGGAGGTGCTGGGCGCGGTCAAGACGGAATTCGGCAACTTCGAGAAGGTGCTGGCCAAGGCCAAGGAGCGCATCGACCAGACCGGCGACGAGCTGGACAAGCTCATCGGCACCCGTACCCGCCAGATCAACCGCAAGCTCAAATCGGTGGCCGAGCTCCACGCCGACGCCGCCCAAAGAATGCTGGACGGCGTGGTCGCGGAGGAGGAGTAAAACAACATACCAGAACACCGCCGAGAGCGACCAAACGGTTTCTCTCGGCGGTTGTTCGTTTATTTGGGCAGCGTATCGCAGAACATGAGCAGGTTGGTGGTGACCCACTCCGCCCCCGTCAGAGGCTTAAACGTGCCGTTTCCGTACAGAATATCCATGACCATGAGGGCTACGGCGGCTCCCACAAAGCCGGCCACACCATGGTTCATAACCAGATCGCGCATCTGCGGAGGATACTCCTTGGCGTTCAGCATGGCCTGCTCCAGAGCAAAATCCGCGAAGGTCTTTTTGAGCGCTTCATCCAAGGGCGGCAGTTTGGCAAAAAACGCCTCCTGATCTCCCCGCAGTACCATGATCTGCACCTTTCCGTCCTCGGACAAGTAACCGCGCTCCCGCAGGCGGTCGAACTTTTCCTTGTTGGCAGGGGTGTCCTCAATGGCACCTGTCATGAATTCGTACAGGTATTCATAGTCGGACACAAGATTATTTTCCCAATACCCCTTTCGCGAGCTGTATCGCGTGTCGATCGACCAGGAAGAAACCGGATATTTTTCCGACCACCGAGTCATGTTGCCGCAAGCCCCGTAGGAAGGATAGTTTTGAGACCACGTATAATCCGGATCTCTCTGCGTAGCTTTTACTTCCACGTAAGCAATGAAATCCCCGCCCGCCAGGGTCTTGATATAATACGGCGAGAGGTCTGTTTCGGCGGAGATTCCGCATTTATTCGTAACGGCATAGAATATCGCGGCGGCCTCGAGCATCTCCCGATTCCCGCCGGGAATGTAGACATCCTGCACGTCGGCAATGGCGGCGCGTACCTGCGGTACGTACTCACGAACCAGCATTTTCGCGACCTCCATCTGCTTTTGCAGCCGTATATCCTCTCTCTCTAAAGAATATGTTTCGGGGCTAAAGCGAACATACGTGGTGTAGCGTCCCCCGGCCTTGGGAACCAAAAATCCGTTGGCCTCCAGCTCCTTGACGGTATCCTCGATGTAAACGGGGGTCACCCCCAGCTCCTCCGCGATCTCCGTCAAGGTTTTGGGCTCGTGATACACGCTGTACACGATGTTGAGATTCAATTTGTTGCGCAGATAATACTCGGGGCCGCCGTTGCTCCCCGGGTTTCCGCTATGACCAAAGCTTGTCGCCTCAATGGGCTTGATGCCCAGCTTTCCGATTTTTCTTTCCATAGTAAAGCCCTCCTTCAGATCATTTCTGGCCTTATTCAAGTGCCACTTCACGGTACCCTCGGGAATGCCCGTTTCCTCGGCAATGGAGGAAATGGGCTTGTTTTCGTAGTAAAAGGAATAAACGATCCTCCGCCGCGTCCGGGTCAAAAATGCGATCTCCCGCCGCAGAGTATCCAGCTCGGATTGGCAATCCTCGTCCCACATGGGTGTGTCGTCGGGTATATCCATGCCGTCCAGCGAGATACCCGCCCGCTTCTTCTTGGAGGACACGAATTTGGCGTACACGTGCTCGGAGATGCGCCACACGTAGCCGTCGAGATTCACGATCTCCTTGGCGGAGAGGAACGACAAATACACCTCGGTCACAATGTCGGAGCTGAGCTCCTCCGCTTCCTGATAGGAGAAGGCTTTCTTCATGGCAAAGCCGTAGATCTTCGGCAGGTATTCCACGATCCATTTGTCCGCTTGCTGTTTATCCATTTTACTCCTCTACTCCCTTCTTGATACCGTTTGCCCATACAGTGCGGGAAAAGGTCAAAAGGTTGGCGTTTTTCAAAAAACAATTGGAAATTTTTTCACGGGACGCCCCGCTCCCCCCGTTACTCCACGTAAAACTCCTCAAAATCCTCCAGCCGCAAGCACCCCAGCGTCCCGCCCCAGCCATTGCCGCAATCCAGAGCGATGTGGCCGTTTTCGCGGAAGATGCGCCCTCCGCAGCCGGGCGCGATGAGACCGGTGGGGGTGTGACCCGTGACCAGGTAGCGGTCGGGGTAGTAGCGGCGGGAGTAGTCGGTGCGGGTGGTGATCAGCTCGTATTCGTCATAGTCCCACAGAGGACGGGCGGGGTCAAAATCCGGAAGCCCTCCGTGGACCAGCACGAAACGGTTTCCCCCCACCGTCAGCTCCTCGTAGGGAGCAAATTCGGAAAAATAATCCAGCAGATCCGCCCGCTCATCGGGGGTGAGCTTGCGGAAATCCGAAAGCGTGGTCTGGCCGCCGTCGGTCAGCCAGGCCGCCAGCGCCGAAATATCCTCGGAGCTCAGATGCCGCTCGGCGTTGTCGTCGGTGATCTCTGTGGATAATTTGGTCAGCAGGTACTCCGCCATGTAGTCGTGGTTGCCCAAAATGGGATAGACGTTGGGGCGCATACTCATATCCAACAGCAACCGGACGGGCTCCTCCCCTCTGTCCGCCGCGTCACCCACGATATACAGCTCGTCCTCCTCCGAAAAATGAATTTTCTCCAGCATTTTCCGATACTGCGCGTACCGTCCGTGCAGATCGCTCATAACGTAGGTCATATCTGCATATCCTCCTTAGTAGCATTTTGTCATCATCATATCACACTTTTCCCGAAATGTCAATATACCGGAGGTGCTCCATGGCCACACGATCCCGCCTGCTGCTTCTGCTCACTCTTCTCCTTCTGCTGACCGCCTGCGCGCCCGCCGCAGAGGCGGATGATTTCGCCTATGCGGACACCGCCTTCACCGTAACGGTTCGGGGTACCTACACCCCCTCGGACGGTGTTTCCCGCCCCATTGAGGCCAAGGTCACCATAGACGCCCCCACCGCCGACGGGCGCGGGATGTCCCTCACCTTCGCAAGCCCCGCCGCGCTGTCCGGTGTCACGGTGTCGGCGGCGTGGGTACCCGACGGAAACGGCATCCCCCGTCAAGCGGTGACCTTCACCGCCCCCTCCGCCTACGGTACCGTCACGGCTTCGGAGGACGGCGGCGCCCTCGGAGGGTTTTTGCGGTTCGCCGAAGCCTTGCTCCCGCGGGGGGATATCACCACCGTCACCCCCGTCGACGAAAACGATACTCGCGTGGTGACGAGAAAGACGGCGGACGGCGCGTGGGAGGGCGTTTACACCTTCGCCGAGGGTCGTTCCCTGCCCCTGCGCGTGACCGTCACAAGCGAGGGAGAGCGGCTGGAGCTTGCCGTGGAGCCGTGATCGACCGTGATCGGAGAGCGTGCCTCCGGCGGCCAAAACATTCAAAACACATAATTTTGCGTTTTGACGTTAGGTTTTCAGCTTGTGGCGTGAACCCCTACCCACCGGGGTATTTGGAGTGTCGGGGAATAAAAATTCATTCCGATCCCTTTTCAAAACGTTCTTGAAAAGGGTGTGGGGAAAACTTCTTTCAAGAAGTTTTCCCCACTTTCGTATTCCCCAGCTTACGCCCGCTCCCGGGTATCGCTGAGCCCTACCATGTAGTCCAGGCTGACGTTGTAGTGCTCGGCCAACAGCACGAACAGGTGCATGGGCAGCTCCCGCTCGCCCCGCTCATAGCGGCTGTACTGGTTCTGCTGCATCTCCAGCACGTCAGCGATATCGGTTTGATTCAAGCCCGCGCCGATCCGCAGCTCGCGGAGGCGGGGGTAGTATTTTCTCTTGTTTTCCATATGTTTTCCATCCGTATCAATCTTGTTAATCCAGCTCTTTTTTGCCCGTGTAGAGCTCGTGATAGCGCCCGCCCAGAGCCAAAAGCTGGGCGTGGTTGCCTCGCTCGATGATCTCGCCCTTCTCCAGCACCATGATGGCGTTGGCGTTGCGGACGGTAGAGAGGCGGTGGGCGATGACGAAGGTGGTGCGGTTCTTCATGAGCCGATCCATACCGTGCTCGATATGCCGCTCGGTACGGGTATCCACCGAGGAGGTCGCCTCGTCCAGCACCAGAATGGGCGCCTTGGAGACGGCGGCTCTGGCGATGTTGAGAAGCTGGCGCTGTCCCTGGGACAGGTTGGCGCCGTCTCCCTCCAGAACCGTCTGGTAGCCGTTCTCCAGACGCATGATGAAGCTGTGCGCCGAGGCGGTCTTGGCGGCCTCCATGACCTCCTCGTCGGTAGCATCGGGGCGTCCGTAGCGGATGTTCTCCATGATGGTACCCGTAAACAGGTGGGTATCCTGGAGAACCATGGCGATATTCGACCGCAGCTCATCCCGCTTGTAGGCGCGGATGTCCACGCCGTCAATGGTGATGATACCCTCGTCGATGTCATAGAAACGGTTGAGCAGGTTGGTGACCGTGGTCTTACCCGCGCCCGTGGAGCCTACGAAGGCGATCTTCTGACCCGCGTGGGCGTAGAGGCTGACGTGCTTCAGAATGGTCTGCCCGGGCAGGTAACCGAAGGAAACGTCGTCCAGAACCACCTCGCCCTTGACCGCATCCATGCGAACGGCATCGGGACGGTCAGCCGTCTCGGGGGCTTCGTCCATAACGGCAAACACCCGCTCCGCGCCCGCCAGCGCCGAGAAGATCGTGGACATCTGCATGGAGACGTTGTTGATGGGGAAGGAGAATTGACGGGAGTAGGTACAGAATATGGCCAAGCCGCCCACATCAAAGCCCGCAAACAGGCAGAGCAGACCGCCCACGCCCGCGGTGACGGCAAAGGCAAGATTGGACAGGTTGTGCATGACGGGACCCATCACGCCGCCGTAGAAATTGGCCTTGAACTGCTTGTTGCGCATGTCGTTATTGAGCGCCTCGAACTCCTCGATGCAGACCTCCTCGTGGTTGAACACCTTGACCACCTTGGAGCCCGTGACGGTCTCCTCGATGTAGCCGTTCACCGCACCCAGCGCGGCCTGCTGCGCCGTATGGTACTTGGCGGACTTCTTACCGATCAGACCGCCGCCGAAGAGGTACAGCGGCACGAAGGCCAGGGTGATGAGGGTGAGGATCCAGTTGGTGTAGAGCATCATGGCGAGGGTACCCACAAGGGAGATGGCGCCCGAGATGAAGCTGGTGACGGTGCTGTTGATCATCATGTCGATGGCGTCCACGTCGTTGGTGAAGCGGGACATGAGCTCACCCGTGGGGTGGGAGTCGAAGTAGCGGACGGGGAGACGCTGGAGTCGCTTGAACAGGTCGTTGCGGAGTTTCTCCACGGCGTTCTGGGAGACGGTCATCATGAGCCGTCCCTGCAGGTAGGTGGACACGATGCCGACGGCGTAAATGCCGGCCAGCACCATGATAATGATACCCAGGCACCAGAACCGCTCGGAATCCGTGAGCTGACCTCTTGCCACGGCATCGGGGAGGAGGAGGTTGAGAAGAATGTTGTTCTCCGCGGTGATGATGGCATCCTTGTCCAGCGCGTTATATACGTCGCGGAGCAGGTAACCGCCGGCCAGAGAGGTCAGGGTACTGCACAGCATACACAGCAGTACGATGATGAGGCGGAAGCGGTAGGCCGCGATGTAGCCCGCCAGACGGCGGACGGTGGCGCGGCTGTCCTTGGGCTTACCCTTGGCGCGCATACCGGGGCCGCCTCTGCGTCCTCCGGGGCCGCCCGGTCCTCCGGGGCCTCTGCCTCCGCCGGTCTTTCCCAGGGACGCGTAGCGCTTTTGGAGCTCTTCCAGATTTCTTGCTGCCATTATGCCTTCACCTCCCCATTCCGAATGACCTTTTTGACTTCAGCCTGCTCCTTGGCGGCCTCCATCTGAGAATCGTAGATCTCTTTGTACTCCACGTTACAAGCCAACAGCTCGTCGTGGGTGCCCACACCCGTGATGCGGCCTTCGTTGACAACGATGATGCTGTCCGCCTCCATCACCGAGGTGATGCGCTGGGCAATGATGATCTTGGTGGTATCCTTCAGCGCGCCGCGGAAGGTCTCGCGGATACGCGCCTCGGTGGCGGTATCCACGGCGCTGGTGGAGTCGTCCAGGATCAGAATTTTGGGCTTTTTGAGCAGCGCGCGGGCGATGCAGAGTCTCTGCTTCTGGCCGCCCGACACGTTGGTACCGCCCTGCCCCAGGTCGGACTGATAGCCATTCTTGAAGCCCATGACGAAGCCGTCGGCCTGGGCGGAATCGGCGGCGGCGCGGACGGTGTCTATGTCGGCGTCACCGTCGCCCCAGCGGAGGTTATCCTCGATGGTGCCCGAGAACAGCACGTTCTTCTGGAGCACCATACCCACACCCTCGCGGAGATTGTAGAGAGAATAGTCCTTGACGTTCACGCCGTCCACCAGCACATCGCCCTCGTCGGCGTCGTAGAGACGGGGGATCATAGAGACCAGGGTGGTCTTACCCGAGCCGGTGGAGCCGATGATACCCACGGTGGAGCCTGCGGCGATCTTGAGGCTGACGCGATCCAGCACCTTGCCCTCGCTGTTCTTGTAGTAGCGGAAGCTGACGTCTCTGAATTCGATCTCGCCCCGCTCTACCCGCTTGTCGGGGTAAGCGGCGTTCAGGTCGGAAATGTCAATCTCCTCATTCATGACCGCCTTGATGCGGCGGCCGGAGGCCATGGCGCGGGAGGCCTGCATGAAGAGCATGGTGACCATCATGAGTGAGGACAAAATCTGGGTGATATAGGTAACGAAGGAGGTCAGGTCACCCACCAGCATGGTGCCGTCCAGCACCATGTTGCCTCCGAACCACAGCACCACCAGCACGGCGGCGTTCATGCACAGGGTCATGAGGGGGGACATGCAGATCATGACCATCATAGCCCGGCGGCCGGCGCGCTTGAGATCGGCGTTGGTGGCGGCGAAGCGGGCGTTCTCATGCTCCTCGCGGACAAAGGACTTCACCACGCGGACGTTGGTGATATTCTCCTGAACGTTGGCGTTCAGACCGTCCACCTTTTCCTGCATGGCCGAGAAGCGGGGGAAGCCCACGCGGATGAACACGAAGATACCCACCAGCATGACGGGAATGGCCACAGCCAGAACGAGAGCCAGCTCCCCGTTCAGAGCGATGGCCATGATGAGCGCGCCGATGAGCATACCGGGCGCGCGCAGAGCCATGCGGAGCAGGGTGTTGACGAAGTTTTGGAGCTGGGTGACGTCGTTGGTCAGACGGGTGACCAGGGAGCCCGTGTTGAACTTGTCGATGTTGGAGAAGGAGAATTTCTGCACCTTCCGATAGATGTCCGCCCGCAGGTCGGCGGCGAAATTGACCGAGGCCTTGGCGCCGAAGTAGGCGCCGCCCACGCCGCCGATCATCATGAGGACGGCGGTGAGCACCATGCCCACGGCCAGCGCGACCACCAGAGCCGAGTCGGTTCCCAAGGTCTTATAGAGCCAGGTCAGCCAGGCGGGCGCCTCCTCCATGTCGTGCTTGACGCCGAAATCGATGATGTAGGCCAGCAGCTTGGGCATGACCACCTCGCCGATGACCTCCACGATCATGAGCAGAGGGCCGATGATGAACCAGGGCAGGTAGGGCTTAACGTACTTGAACCACCGCAGGCGGCCGGAGGTCTGCGGGGCGGTGGCTTGCGTGTTGGATTTGGATTTTGTCACAGTGATTCTTCCTTTCGTTCGGGCTGGGGTTGGGGATGACAGCGAAGGTCGGCGGGCGCCCCGGCGGCATCCAGATTGCGGTCAATACGCGCCATGAAGTCCAACAGGGTGGCCATTTCAGCCTCACTGAAGCCCTCGAACATAGCGTGGTCTACCGTCTCAAAGATCTCGCGACCCTCCATGACCTTGGCGAGTCCCTTCTCGGTTATGTGGATCTCGTTGCGACGGTTGTCCTCGTCGGTAGCGGAGCGGGTGATGAGCTCCTCCTTTTCCAACCGCTTGAGGGTCGTGGTCACGGCGGCCGGACTGATGCCCATGATCTCGGCCAGCTCCTTTTGGGAGGGGGTATCCTCCTGTCGCTTGACCAATTGCACAAGCATACGGTGCTGGCTGTGGTGGACGCCCAGATCCCCCAGGCGGCGCTCCACGCAGGCGTGATGCCGGCGCATGATGCGGATGAAAAGTCCGATGACCTTCAAATGCGGGGAATCCGCGATGTGACACGTACAGGGATTCTTTTGCTCCATACGGTTACGCGCTCCTTTCTGTGCCGGAACGATGAGCAAGCCCGCTCCGTTCGCGGTCTGCATTCGTTCACCCCTTAACAATTAACACGTTAACCATTATAACGGTTTTCACAAGATTTGTCAAGAGGATATTCCGCGAAAGTTTTCCGAAAAACAAAATTCAAAATTATTGACAAATCCGCGAATGTATGGTATAGTATTTTTTGCATAATGCCAATACCTCTGCCGATACCGCAGCGGGCAGGAAAGGATTTGAATATGATCATTTTACAGAAACAGAAGGACAGGAAATTTACCATCCTCAATTTTTCCGATCCCCAGTTGAGTAACGCCGAATGGGATGAGAGCCATTCCGAGGGCGCTCTCCTGCGAGAGACCGTCACCGCCCTGATCAGCCAAGTGAAGCCCGATCTCATCACGGTCAGCGGCGATCTGGCCTGGGCAGGTGAGTACGAGTCCTACGCCAATCTGGCCGATCTCCTCGACAGCTTCGGGATTCCGTGGGCGCCCGTATTCGGTAACCACGATAACCAGAAGGGTCCCGAGGCGGTGGCCAAGGCCGCCGAGATCCTAAAGGCGCGCAAGACCTGCCTGCTGGAGCCGGGCGACCCCGCCATGGGTTGCGGCAACTACGTCATCGGCATCGAGGAGGACGGCAAGCTGATCCACGGCCTGATCCTCATGGATTCCCACGACCGAAAGCCCTGGGTCGATCCCGAGGGCAATACCCACAACGCGTGGGCGGATTTGGAGCCCAACCAGTTCCCTTGGTACCGTGAGCAGGTGGATATGCTCAAGGGACGGGGCGTCCGTGAGTCCTCGCTCCTGATGCACATTCCGCTCTACAACTACCGTCCCGCCGTCGAGGCCGCCCTGCGCGCGGACATCGACCGCTCCGCCGTCTCCCCCTTCAACGGCGAGCAGGGCGACTGCTGGAATCCCGGCTTTGAAAGCTCCTTCGGCGTGCTGTACGAGGGCATCTCCTCCTTCCCCGCCGACAATGGCTTCTTCGACGAGATCCTCGCGGCCGACCACACCAAGACCGTCCTCTGCGGCCACGACCACGTCAACACCATCGGCGTGTACTGGCGCGACGTCCTGCTGGCCTTCACCCTGAAGACGGGCTCCGGCTGCTACTGGAACCCCAAGATCAACGGCGGCACCGTCATGACCGTGGACTCCGACGGCAAAATGGAGATCGAGCATCGCTTCTATCAGCCCGTCAAGCAGTGACCCGGATCGAGGAAACAACTGCAAAAGAAAGAAAAGGAAGGATATATCTATGCAGGTATTACAAAAGCCAAAGGACAAAAAGTTTACGATCCTCCACCTCACCGACACCCATCTGTATCATGACGAGTGGGTCGGGGAGAAGGGCGAGCACCTAAAGAACACGGTCAACTACTTGATCGAGCAGGCCCAGCCGGATCTCATCACCATCAGCGGTGATCTGGCCTGGGCTGGACAGTATACCTCCTACGAGGACTTCGCCGAGTGGATGGACGGCTACGGGATCCCGTGGGCGCCCGTGTTCGGCAACCACGATGATCAGGACGGCTACGAGGCCGTCTGCAAGGCCGCCGATATTCTGAAGGCGCGCAAGACCTGCCTGCTGGAGGCGGGCGACCCCGCGCTGGGCTACGGCAACTACGTCATCGGCATTGAGGAGGACGGCAAGCTCATTCACGGCATCATCCTCATGGACTCCCACGACAGAACGCCCTGGGTGGACGATAAGGGAGAGACGCACAACGAGTGGGCTGAGCTCCTCCCCGCGCAGTTCCCATGGTACAGAATGCAGGTTGAAGCGCTGAAGGCGCAGGGCGCGCAGGAGACCTCCCTCATCATGCACATCCCGATCTACGCCTACCGCGACGCCATCAAGGCCGCGCTGAAGGAGGACGTGGATGCCAGAGCTGTCCCCTTCTATAACGGCGAGCAGGGCGACTGCTGGAATCCCGGCTACGAGGATTCCTTCGGCGTGTACCGCGAGGGCATCTGCTCCTACCCCGAGGACAACGGCTTCTTTGAGGAGATCCTGGCCGGCGGCACCACCAAGACCGTCATCAGCGGACACGACCACACCAACACCTTCGCCGTCCCCTACAAGGGCGTGCGCCTTACCTACGCCCTCAAGACCGGACGGGGCAGCTACCACGATACCCGCATCAACGGCGGTACCATCCTGACCATCGACTCCGACGGCCGGATGGAGGTGGAGCATTGCTTCTATTCGCAGGAGGAGTAATCGACCGATCGGGTAAAGATCCCCCGTCAAGAGCCTTCAAAAAATTGG
>JAZQXS010000031.1:0-3234 GCA_045633025.1 Eubacteriales bacterium
CCACGGTGCAGGGCAAAATCTCACCGGCAAACAGCAAGCCGAAACAAGAAAATAATATCTTTTAAAGTTTTTGGGATTCTTAAGGGCTTTTTTCAAAAAGCCCTTACAGGCTTGCCTGTCGGACGCCAGGAGGCACGCTTCCCTTATTCCATGTTTTGCCAAGGATTCGTATCAAATTGACTGACAGCCGGGGAAATCCCCGCGCGATGTTGAAAGGAAGGTATGTTATGACGAAGTCCCGTTGCATCTGCACTTATGGTATCGACCCTGTTGAGTACGCCAAGTTCTTCACCTACGCGCCCCTCTCCGAGAACACCTGCGCCGTGACCGGCTGTGTCGTGGATCCCTCCACCCTGCTCGTCCCCGATCGAGATCCCGACGGGCGCACGGTAGTCGCCATTGACGACCGCGCCTTCGCCGGCCGCGCGTCTCTGCGCGCCGTGACCCTGCCCGACTCGGTGGAGTCCGTCGGCGCCCGCGCCTTCGCCTTCTGCACAGGGCTTCTGGATATCCGCGTGTCGCCGTCGAGCCGCCTGTCCTCCATCGGCGCCCGCGCGTTCATGGGCTGCGAGCGCTTGACCGTGCTTCGCTTCGGCGGTCTGCGCCGTCTGGAGACCGTTGGCCGCAGCGCATTCGCCTACTGCACCCGCCTGCGTAGCGTCATGCTCCCCGAGGGACTCTCCGAGCTGGCTCCTTCCCTGTTCGAAGGGTGCACCGCCCTGGAGTACGTCCACCTCCCCGAGACGCTGACCGCCCTGCGCGCCGGCGTATTCTCGGCCTGTGCCTCCCTGCAAAATTTGGAGCTGCCCGCGTCGGTATGCGTCATCGAGGATTGCGCCTTCGCCTGGTGCGCTCGCCTGACCGACCTGCGCCTGCCTGATACCGCCTGCGTGATCGCCGCCTCGGCGTTCATGGATTGCGTGGGGCTGGAAGACGTTTTGCAGGTAGGATAAGATTTTCAGATACAAGATACGAGATATAGGGACGGTATCCGTTTCCATATCTCGTATCTCCGTATCTCTGTATCTTTGTATCTTTGTATCTCTTAAAGGAGCCGCCATGATCTATTTGGAATCCTTCCGCCTCGCCTCCGAGGACGATGAAACCAACTATCTCCTGGGTACAGACGACCTCAAAAAGGGTCGAAAGCTGGATATGACCTGCTACTCGGTCAACAATCCCTATCCCTTCAAGATCTTCCCCTTCAAGCATTTGAAAAGGCTGGAGTTCTCCCCCATCACGCTCCTGTACGGGGGCAACGGCTCGGGGAAATCCACGGTACTGAATATCATCGCACAGAAATTGAGTCTTGCGCGGACGTCGCCCTTCAACCGTACCCCCTTCTTCGACGATTATCTGGAGCTGTGCCGTGCGGCCCTCGCCGGGGAAAAAATGCCCCCCGCGGGAAGCTGTATCATCACCAGCGATGACGTGTTCGATTTCATGCTGAACTTCCGTTCCCTCAACGAGGGGGTGGACAGGAGCCGCGAGGCTCTGTACGACGAGTGGCGCAGGCTTCGAAACGAAAGCTTTCAGATGCGATCTTTGGATGACTACGAGGAGCTGAAGCTCCGCCGCGACGCATGGCACAGCACCCGTTCGGACTTCACCGCCCGCCGCATTCCCAAGAATCTCCCCGGGCAATCCAACGGGGAAAACGCCTACGGTTATTTTGCCGAAAAGATCCGCGGCAACGCCCTGTACCTCTTGGACGAGCCGGAAAACAGCCTGTCCGCCGAGCGGCAGATCGAGCTGGCGGGATTTCTCACGGACAGCGCGCGGTTTTACGGCTGTCAGTTCATTATTTCCACTCACTCGCCCTTCCTTTTGGCCATGAAGGGGGCGAAAATTTACGATCTGGATGCCTCCCCCGTACGGCTCGCGCGGTGGACAGAGCTATCCAACGTGCGCCTCTACTTTGATTTCTTTGAATCCAGACGGGAGGAATTCTTGTAGGGCGCCTCCAAGGAGCGTCTCTCAAAAGAGATTGTCCATCGACAGCTTTTCCGGGCGCGCCATCGCCTCGATCCGCTCGCGAAGGCAGACAATGGCGGCGGCGTAGCGGGATGCATCCCCCGATTCGGCGTAAAGCACCAACAGACGCAGGGATTCGCGGATGCGGTCGAGCGCGGCGCCGGGGACGGTCACCTCCAGCCGAGGCATTTCGCCATCGAACTCGCGGAAAATGGCTTTGGCCGCCGCCGCGGTCGGATCGGCCGCGGGGACGCTCGGAAGCTCGTCCAATTTCTCCAAAAGCGATTCCGCCACTCCACAAACGTAGGCGGCGTTCCACGCCACCGCCGCCACCAGCAGTAAGAGGATCGCCAGCGCGATCGCGTACCCCTTCACGTTTTTTCATCCTCCTTCGTAAGGAACCGAACTTGCCCGCCGTCGTCCACCATCAGCATAAACACGTCCTCCAGGGCGCAGTGCCGCGTCAGCAGAAACGCCTCCAGCCAGCGCTCGTCCTTTCCCGCCTGCTCCAGGTTGTGTGGGTAGACCTGCCCGTCCGACACGATGAGGTGCATCATCCCCGACTCGGAGGTCTGGATGCCAAGCTGCTCCGGCGTTGCCTGCTGGCGGGAGGCCTTTTTCACTACGCTGATCTGTCCGTTGGGCTCCAGGATGGCGTATTCTACCTCGTCCGGGTCGGTGATGTCCTTCTGGCGGAGCTGGGAGATGAGCTCCTCCAGGGAGATCCGCACCGCGCGCATGGCGGCGCGATCGGGGACGCCATGGCGAATGAGAATGGCGGGGCGAACGGAAAAGATCCTTTTCGCAAAAGGAAATTTCAAGATCGCGTCCGACAGGAGCACCTCCAGCGCCATGAGCACAAGGATGGGGAGCACGGCGTGGGACAGCGGGATATCCTCGTCGGTCAGCGGCAGGGAGGCCAGCTCGGAAATGAGCAATGTGGTGACCAGATCCGATATCTCCAATTCGCCAAGCTGGCGCTTGCCCATAAACCGCATGATCACGATCAGCGCCGCGTATATGATCAGGGTGCGGATAAAGATGGTGGTCATGAGCGCCTCCGTTTTTTTTCACAGTATCCCCCGGCCGCGGCGCCATTATGTATTGGGAATCTCTAAAAATTCATCACACGAAATTTCCATAATCAAAACCACCGGTTGAACCGGTGGTTTGCACAGCCCCTATAAGGGGCAAATACAGGCGTAACCCCTAAAAGGGGTACAGAAGGTTTGATACCGCATTACAATCTCAGGCAGCCGC
>JAZQXS010000032.1:0-6315 GCA_045633025.1 Eubacteriales bacterium
TGTTTTCAATATATCGCGTATGCGAGCGCCTCCGCCGCGGATTCTTTCCACGGTGAATGGCAGGAATTTGCATGACGTTGCATGGATATTATTTGAAAAAACGACAAAGATTATACCCGATTTGCGGAATTTTCTTTGAAATTGTTGGACGGTTGACAAACAGGAGAAAGTATGCTATAATGACGCTATCGACAAAAAAAGGGGGGCCCCTGCGTGAAAGTGACTATTGGAAAGAATGAATCCCACTACTATCCGCGTGAATCATTCCATATACGAGGCGGGGAATGGCTGTCTGTTCCGCCACCGTCTCGGGTTTTCCGATGTACATGGTACGGATTGTGTTTTATGTTGGCTGTTGCTTTTGTCCTGATGAATGGGCAGGAAGTGACGGATCATTCTTTATTTTACATGATAACGTACGTTTTATACCTTCCGATTCACGAGCTATGCCATGCACGGTACTTGTGGCTCACTCATCGGCGGGTGTACGCCATTCGTTTTTGCCCCTATTGGTTTAAATGGGGACGGGAAGGCGCCTACATCAAGCCGGATATGTCGATTTTCACAAGGGGAGAATATACGCTTTTGTCCGTTTTTCCATTGCTGTTGCTTTCGATTATACCCGCGGCAGTTGCCTTGTTTTGTCCCGAGTTGCGGGCATGGCTGGGGTGGATCGTAATTATAAATTTAGCAGGAGCGTCATTTGATATCAGTAATGTGTTGCGGTTACTTCACGTGCCCAAGGATGCCTTTTGGACGGATGGCGGGTGGTGCCGTTTTCACGAAGGGGAGGCGGTGATCCTACAGAGGATCCGCGTCAAGCCCGGGGCTACCCGTATGTCCGACATTGAGTGTTCGGAATTTCGCGTGGAAGGGAAACACCTGGTGGAGGTTCCCGTTACAGATAGCGATGATGTTCTCGTCCTGTTGAACGAATTCAAAACCCAATTTCAATTATCTGATACATGATTAAGGAGGCAACCATGAACCAAACCCTGGAAACCATCAAGACCCGCCGCTCCATTCGCCGCTTCAAGCCCGATATGCTCCCCCGCGAGACCATCGACGCCATCATCGAGGCGGGACTCTACGCCGCCAGCGGTATGAACACCCAGAACACCGTCATTGTTGCCATCACCAACAAGGAGGTACGTGACCGCCTCGCCCGCGCCAACGCCGCCGTGATGGGCTCTGACCGTGACCCCTTCTACGGCGCGCCCGTGGTGCTTGTTGTGCTGGCTGAAACAACCCGCCGCACCTGCGTTCATGACGGAAGCCTGGTGATGGGCAACCTCATGCTGGCCGCGCACGCCCTCGGCGTGGGAAGCTGCTGGATCCACCGCGCGCAGGAGACCTTCGACCAGCCCGAATGGAAGGAATTCCTCGCGTCCCTGGGGCTGGAAGGGGACTACGTGGGCATTGGCAACTGTATCCTGGGCTACACCGACGGAGAGAATCCCCCTGTACCCACCAGACGGGAGGGGCGGGTATTCTACGCCGAGTGATCCGCTTTACCGTAAGAATATGAAAAAAAGGCCGTCGAGCGCTGTCCGACGGTCTTTTTTTTCGGGCTTTTGGCGGAGAGGCGCTCGTTTTTCTTTGCATTTTCCTTGGTTTTGTCGAGAAGTTTTTCTGCAGTGCTGACAGAATGCGGCGAATTTTTTGAAAATCTCCTGCTATAATAGAGCCACAAAAGCGCGGATACCTGACCGCGCCGGGAATTTTGAACATATAGGAGGAAAAAACATGAAAAACGAAAAAAGACCCGAAAATCAGGCAGAGAACGGTGCGCGCGCAATCAAACCGCCCCCGAATGAGATGCGGGAAGGGACGGATGAGCCCATCGCGTTGCGTCATTCCGGAGCGGCTGCCACGCCTGTCAAGGAAACCGGTCTGCAACCCGTAGCGGGAAGTCATTCCCTCGCCGTCGATGGAAAGCGCGGAGCGGAGGGACTCGGGGGCGGCCGCGAGGGGGAGGAAAAGGATCCCCGCGAGGCGGTGATCGCGGAACCCATCGATTCTGCTGACGAAGGATCCCCTGTGGAGGATGAGTCAATCTCCGAGGATCCCGCGGAGGAGGCGGATCCCGTCCGCGAGCAGGGACGGCTTTCCAAGCACCGCCTGGTGGTTCTGTGCGGAACCGTGGTCATGCTGATGGCCTTGTTCGTGGTATTCTGCGGATTGACCCTGCGGCCGCAGGAGGGCGCCGCCGGGGAGCCCGGAGCGCCCGGCATACAGGGCATTCAAGGCGAGCAGGGCCCTCAAGGCGTTGCCGGCGCGCAAGGAGAGAAGGGTGATCGGGGAACGCCCGGGAAATCCGCCTACGAGATCTACTGCGAGCAGTACGGCTACACGGGGAGCGAGGCCGAGTGGATGAGCGTCGTTCACGATCGCTTGTCGGCGCAGACCTCCCAGGAAATCTACGCCATGGCGGCGGATTGTACCGTAACGGTAGAGTCCTTCCGCGAGACCGACGTGACCCCCAAAACCGGCCTGGCTACGGGAACCGGGTTCTTCATTGATGCCGACGGCCTTATTATGACGGCTTACCACGTCATTGACGGCGCGACGAGCGTGCGGGTCACCATGCCGGACTCGGCGGCCTACGAGGTGACCGAGGTGGTAGCCTTTGACGCCGCCCGCGATCTGGCGATCCTGCGCATCAAGACCGCCCGCGAGACTCCTTACCTGACCTTTGAGACCGAAGGTGTGGAGGCGGGGGAAACGGTGTACACCTTCGGCGGCGCGCAGAGCGGCTCGGACGGCGCTTTTACCGCCGGAGTCGTGGCGTCTGAGCTGTCCTTGGTGGAGGTTCCCGGGCAGGGAAGCACCCGAAGCGAGTTCCGCTACACCTGCTCCCTCCCTCGCGGGAACAGCGGCGCGCCCATTCTGAACGCCCACGGCCGCGTCATTGGCATTGTGACC
Organism: Eubacteriales bacterium; assembly: GCA_045633025.1. Lineage (GTDB taxonomy): Bacteria > Bacillota > Clostridia > Oscillospirales > CAG-272 > CAMEON01. The sequence goes on from JAZQXS010000032.1 coordinate 2,926, forward strand.
GGAACGCCCACCGAGGACGGCCGCCTCAACACGGCGACCTACGCGGGGGAGGTCGCCAGCCTGGACAGAAGCTACGACCGTTCGGTGACGGCCTTCTTTGCGGACACCGAGTACTATCGGGTCAAGTGGATGGAGGACAAGCGCTCTGAGATGGAGAACAACAACACCATGAAGGCGGCGGACTGGATGAATACTGCCGGTCAGACCTTCCGCGGTAGCGTGCGCAAGGACGACCCCGATTACTATACCTTTGAGATCACGGGGTACGGCGCATCCGACGTCAGCCTGCTTTTCTCGGTGAACACCACGGATTACTACTATCCCATTCTCATTCCTGCGTCGGGGTCGAATATCGAGCTGACGTGGGAGAAGCTGGAGGGCTGTGAGACGCCCACCTACGGCGCGCGGGCGACCCTGTCTCCCGGAATCTACTACCTGTCGCTCAACGGCCATTACAGCGATCTTGCTTCGGAGTACAGCCTGTACACCTACTGGCGTCCTCTGCTGGAGCGGGAGAGCTTCGCCTATGACGTGACCTTTGAGGACGCGATGAAGTGATGATACAGGGCTTTGCTCCTGCCTCTCACGGTTGCAAGCATGGGTTCGTGAATGCAGGGGTGGCCTGTTGAGCCGGAGCCTTCGAAGGAGAGGGCGCGGGTTTCCACATCCGCACCGTGACGACATATTTTTGGCCATATGCTCGGTGACAGGGAGAGGGACGACATGGATTTTGTGAAAAATTTCATGAGGAAAATTTGATAAACCCCTTGCATTTCAAAGGGAAATGTGCTATAATATATAGGCTTTTGTATCCCATGTCAAAGAATATGGGAAATTTCAGAGTGAGAGGTAAATGAAAATGAAGAACGGAATCCATCCCGAGTACGTTGAGTGCGTGATCAAGTGCGCTTGCGGCGAGACTGTCGTCTCTCGTTCTACCAACGGTAGCGAGATGCGTGTTGAAATTTGCTCTAAGTGCCACCCCTTCTACACCGGCAAGCAGAAGTTTGTCGATGCAGGCGGTCGTGTGGACAAGTTCAAGAAGAGACTGGCTGCTGTCAGAAAGTAATCCTTCTTGGAGCCGACGGGATATTTGCGCTCGCTGTGAGCGGTTCCGTTGGAGCATTGTTTCAACCGATAAAAGGACAGGTTTGCGTTGCGCGGCCTGTCCTTTTGCTTTGAGGGCTCGGAGGACTCCGCCGCTTTACGGAAATCCGAGCCCTTCGAAAGGAGTACCGAGCAGTATGTCGGAAAATAAAACCAATCTTATCGACCGCGAGGAGGGGGAGACGCCCATTCAAGCTATCCTTGTAGGGGTCGTAACCAAAGAGGATGATGCAGATGAGGTAGAGATCAGCCTGGACGAGCTGGCTCGCCTTTTGGACACCGCCGGGGGAGAGGTCTTTGCCCGTGTGGTGCAGAACAAGGCGACCCCCGATCCCCGTACCCTGATCGGCTCGGGTAAGGTGCAGGAGCTGGCCGACCTTTGCCGCAATAACGAAATTGGTTTGGTGGTCTTTGACTGCGACCTTACCCCCGTCCAGATCCGCAATCTGGAGGACGACATCCGCGGCGGCGATCAGACCATGGAATTGCGGGTCATTGACCGTTCCATGCTGATCCTGGACATTTTCGCCCTCCACGCTGTCACCTCCGAGGGTAAGCTCCAGGTAGAGCTGGCTCAGCTTCAGTACACCGCTCCCCGTCTGACGGGTCACGGTATTGAAATGTCCCGTTTGGGCGGCGGTATCGGCACCCGAGGCCCCGGTGAGTCCAAGCTGGAGAGCGATCGCCGTCACATGAAGCGCCGTATCGACGCGCTGAAGGCCGAGCTGGAGGTGGTGGAGAAGAACCGCCGCACCATGCGCGCCTCACGCGACCGTTCGGGACTGCCCCGCGTAGCCATTGTAGGCTACACCAACGCGGGTAAATCCACCTTGCTCAACGCGCTGACGGGGGCAGGGATCCTCGCGGAGGACAAGCTGTTTGCGACGCTGGATCCCACAACGAGAAAATTCACCCTGCCCGGCGGGGAGACCATCCTGCTGACCGATACGGTCGGATTCATCCGCAAGCTCCCCCACCATTTGGTCTCGGCCTTCCGCTCCACTCTGGAGGAGGCGGTCTACGCCGACATCATCCTGCTCCTGCTGGATGCCTCCGACCCCGAATGCGCGGGGCAATTGGAGGTCACCGAACAGCTTCTTGAGGAGCTGGGCGCGGGCGGCAAGCCGACTCTGTATGTGTTTAACAAGTGCGACCGCGATACCTGCGATACCGTCAGCCTCATGGGCGTGGTGGCCAAGAAGGGCTTGACCTTTGATGCCGACCGCGCCGCCGGCTCCGATCCTCGCTACGCCGTGTATATTTCGGCCAAGACGGGGCAGGGCTTGGATCAACTGGCCGACACCCTGCAAGCCGTGGTGCGCCGCGGCAAGCGCCGCGTGACCTTCGTGATTCCCAACGCCGAGCAGGGAGCGCTGTCCCGTCTTTACTCCGAGCAGGCCGCAGTGGAATCGGTGGAGTACGGCTACGAAGCCGTCACCGTGGTGGCTACGGTGGATGACCGCGTGTACGGCATGATGAAGAAGTACGCCCAAGATTAAATGAAAATAGCCTTTTGCCAACGGCAAAAGGCTACCACAACCTTCCCGAAGGGAAGATTTCACTCCGCCGAAGGCGGAATCTCACCGCGCGAAGCGCGATTTCACCCGCTGTTTACAGCGGATTTCACTTCTTTACACCGGAGGTGTACCATGGAACTCTGGGATCTACTCGACAAAGACCGCAATCCCCTGGGCCGCACTCACCCCCGCGGCCGTCAATACCCCATGCCCCCGCGTACCTACCATACCGTAGTCACGGTCTTCACCGTGGACGCGCAGAAGCGCATCCTGCTGACCCGCCGCGCGCCAACTAAAGGGATGTATCCGAACTTTTGGGAATTCACCTGCGGCTCGGGGATCGCGGGAGAGGACAGTTTGACCTCGGCTGTGCGGGAGCTATCCGAGGAGACGGGAATCCGTTGCCCCGCCGAGGAGCTGATCTTCCTCGGTACTGTCCGTGAGCCCTCGGCCTTCATGGACTGCTATCTCTGCCGTCCGGAGGCGGATGGGGAAGATGTGGCCGTCACCCTGCAAGAGGGGGAGACGGTGGACTACAAGTGGGTGAGCTTTTGGGACATGGAGACTATGATCCACAAAGGCGAGCTTCCCCCGCCCTGCGCCATGCGGTACGGGTTTATCAAGCAAAAACTGGTGGATCTGTTCGGGGAGGATGCATGGCTCCAACCCCTGAAACCCGAGGCCATCCCCGCCTTTGACCTGCAAACCAAGGAGGCAAGCGTATGAGCGACCAAATTGACAGCCCTGCGGCGGTTCTCTACACCAC
>JAZQXS010000033.1:0-7102 GCA_045633025.1 Eubacteriales bacterium
AGATACGATATAGAGATACAGAGATATAAGATACGGCTCAAGAGAATATCTTGTATCTTATACTAATCCTCAATCAAAATCTTGAAAGTGAATCCGTTCTCAAGCTACCCCAACAACCCAGTGGGCAGGGACCCACGGTGAAGGCAAATATCCATCCATGAAACAGTGAGTAATTACATACAACAGCATTTTTTGAAAGTTTAGGGGATTCTTAAGGACCCTTTGAAAAGGGTCCTTAAGCCGCCGGAGGCTCGTTCTCTTATTCAATGTTTTCACCAAGGATTAGTATTAGTATCTTCGTATCTCAATCATTATATCACATCTTTCCCCGCAGGTCAAGTATTAAAAGGCAGCGTGAAAGCTGCCTTTTGCCGAAAAGATCGGATCATTCTTCGATGGTAATGGTCACCGTAGCCGTATAATCCCCCAAGGCCCAGGGCTGGTCGTTGGGAACCAGGGCGATGAGATATTCGCCGGCGGTGAACTCGCCGATCACACCGTCGCCCGAAACGGTCGTGGTCAGATCGAAGGGAGTCCCCGAGCCGACCGCGGTGATGTACCACCAACAGGCGGAGCCGGTGGAGCCAACGGGAGCGATGCCCACCCAGTCGGTGCCGCTACCCGTGGCGGTGACCATGATGGGCTCGCCGACCTTGTAGGTAGTCTTGTCCGAGGACAGCAGGGAAGCATCCACGGGAAGCTCGACCTCGTCATCCTCTGCAGGAGGTGCGGGGGGAGCGGGAGGCGCGGGAGGCGTGTAATCGGGCATGGACAGAGGTGCATCGGCCTCAAACTTGGTGCCCCACGCGCGGGTGTACTGACCCAGACCCGCAATCAAGATCTCCTTGGTGCAAGCCCAATCCTCCATGGCCTGACGTTCCTCCCAGTGGCGGTCGGTCTGATCGTAGAGCCACTGGTTGCAGGGATAGTACAGAATCGCGGCCTGAACCTTTTCGTAGAAGGACAGAGGCACATCCTCCACGCCGTGGTGAGAGATCTGGCAGATGTCGCTTCTCAGGTACTCGCCGTAGAGGTTCTCCATGATGGTGGAGCCCTGTATACCCACGTCGGCGGTGAACAGCGCGGAGTAGCTGTCATCGTACAGGCGGGAGACGATGGAGGTATTATTGAAGTTCCCCAGCTCTGCGTGGGTCTTGTAGTGGGACTCGGGGGCGTAGAGGATCTCCATCTTCAGATTGCAGAAGGTGAACGTCATGCCTGTATGGGCGAATACGATATTGGCGCCCTCCAGCTTGGCGGCGTCCTCGTAGAAGGCGGTGCTGAAGTAGGGATCGTAGTCGTTGGGGTCATCCATGAAGTAGTTCTCATCGTTCATGGGCGCGATGATGATGTTTTCGACCTTGATCTGCTCCCGCATCGTGTCCTTGTTGGCAATGAAGGTAAAGGCGGGATAATGGTCGTTGTGGGAGTGGGTCAGAACCCAGGCGCGGACGGTGGGCAGACCGTCACCCTTGTAGTCGTTCTTCAAGACCTTCAGGATCTTTTTGGCCTGTCCCTCATAGGCGCCGTCATAGACGATGTAGGAGCCGTCCGCCAGGCGGATGATGTAGCCCATGCCGTTGACGTTGGCGGCGTCCATCATCTGAGTCACGGTGCAGGTGTAGCTTCCGTCGGTCACGGCGGGAGTCGCGGGGGGCAGAGTCCCGCCCGCGGTGTCGGAGAGGACGATGTTCAGTTCACCGTTGGAGGGATGGTGGTAGATATGCGCCATGGCATCGCCCTTGACGTAGGTGGCGGCGGGGTTGCCGCCCATGTCGCTTGCGGAGTAGACGGTGTAGCCCTCGCCCTCGTAGTAGGCGCAGACACCCTCAAAGTCAGCGGCGGTCTTTTCATTGTAGGTAGAGAGGATCGAGCTGTCATCGCAGACGTAGGTGATGTCCGCCTCGCCGAAAACAGCGGGGTCGATGGGATCCACAGGGGGTTCGGTCTCGCTTTCGGACTCGGGATTAGTCTGCTCGGCGCGGACGACGTCGGTGGTTTCCTCGGATACGTCCTTGACGGTACAGGCCACCAAGGGAAGCATCGTGGATGCGATCAGCAGAGCGGTCAGAAGCGCTCGGAAATGAAGCTTTTTCATGTGCTGTAATTGTCCTTTCAAAAAAGTAGTGTCCTAAAAATTATTCTGTAAAGTTCTTTGGAGTTCCAAGAACCTTTCCTTCAAGAAAGGTTCTTGGCCGCCGGAGTCATGCTCTCCCATGCAAGATTGCGTATCAAAACGCGAGATATTCGTCGCCCAGCACCTCGCCGTTGCTGTCGTTAAAGACCACGCGGCAACCCGATTCCTCCAGCACGAATCCACCGCCGATGAAGCGGTCATCCTCGGGCTGGGAGGCGCAGATCACAGTACAGGGCTGACCCAGGTTGTCCCAACGGCTGCCGACGGGGGAGACGTAGCATCTGTGGATGTGTCCGCAGATCATGAGCTGGGGCTTGACGTGCTCGCGGAGCAGGCGCGCCCACTCGCCGTAGGTATCCTGCTCAATGTCAAAGGGGGGATGCAGGATGCGGGTGAAGGGGTTATGGCAGATGACCAGGCGGTTCGTGACGCCCTCGGCCTCATATTCCTTCTTGGCGTTTTCGATGATATCCTTGATGTACTCGGTCTCGCGGCGGCGGAAATCGGCGCAGCAGATGGTGTTTCCGTACTCAATGTGGTCATCGGGCTTGTCCTCGCCGCAGTCCAGCACCAAACCCCAGATGCGGCCGAGACGGAAGGAGAAATAGGAAGCGCCGTTGCGGGTGGGGGTGTGGTCGGCGATGTTCTCGGCGTAGACACCGCGGGTATCGTGGTTGCCGCGGGAGAATACCACGGGACGCTCGCCGTCGGTGATCTCGGAGGCGATCTCATGGATGGTGGCCAGGAACGCGATCTCCCCGCTGTGGTTGGGGATATCGCCGTTGAGGATGAGCAGGTCGGGCTTGTCTGCGAAGCCGCGCGCCGCCGCTACGGGGGTGCTTACACGGTTGTGGGAGTCGGAGATGTGGTAGATACGGACAGCCCCCTCGGCGGGGAGGGCTTGGAAGGCGGATTCGTAGGATTCGATATCCCCCGTCTCGGAGCGGTAGGGCTTGCGCTCGATCATGCGGCGGAAGCAGACGGTGTATTTGCCTGCGGCGTCCAGCGCCTTCATGGGTACCGTCATGCGGTGGGTGGTGACGCCGGAGCGGAGAATGCCGTTGGAATCGTCGTAGTAGCAACGGTCGCCGACCTGAACCCACATAAGGGTCTCGCAGGCAACGGGAACCATGATCTGATATTCATGACCTACCGCGTATACCACAGGGGTGGTCAGAAATGCGTCGGGAATCTGTCTCATGGCGGTATCTCCTTATCTCTTGCTCTTCGCAAGCGCCTGATCGCACCCCGCGTTGGCAAGGATACGGGCGGCGGTGGGATCCTTTTTCAGCGCCTTGACGGTGCGGAGCAGGTGGGTGTTTTTCTCGTGCAGGTCGCGCAGGACGTCCAGACGATCCAGGGCGCGCTCGGTGTCCCCGGCGCCGTACACCTCGCCGAGATGCTGACAGCCCACGACGTAGTTGCTCTCGCACAGGATGTGCCAGGTGGATTGCAGCTCGGTGGAGCCCGGGTAGGGCGCGCCTTGCAGGTAGATACGCACGCTGGCGGTGCGGGCGGGGTTGTGGATCACTACGTTGTCGTGGGTGTACCAGTTGGAGGAGGCGCCGTCGTGGTACAGGGATCCGAAAAAGCCGTTTTCAGGGCAGGTCAGCTCGTCCTCCACCACCACGTTGTCGTGCAGGACGTTCAAAAAGGCCGGGCACTTCACGTCCACGTTTCCGCCGAGGGTATAAATACCGCCGCCGTCCCGCATGTTCATGAGGAAGGATTGAATAAAGTTGTAGCCAATGTCCACGTTCTCCAGATTGACCTGCTCGCCGTATTCCCAGGTGCCCACGTCCCATTTCCAGCCCACCGAAATGGCGGTATAGGAGGAGCGGAGTATGGTGTTGTGGTGAATGCGCGCGCCCTGTACCTTGGTGACGATGATGGAACAGCTATTCTCGTAGGTGAAGCCGATGTCGTGCAGATAATTGTTCTCAATGCAGAGGTTTCTCGCCGTGTTTTCATCCGAATAGTTTCCGAGCGGGCGGCCGATGCGGATGGCGGAGGCGCCGATGCGGGTGAAGCGGCAGCCGCGGATGGTGACGTTGCAGAGCTTGCCCACCATGGAGATACCGTCGCAGGGAAGGTCGGTGAAAGTACAGCCGTCTACCTCAAAGCCGCCGCAGTTCTGTACCCGTACCGCGCCCGCGTGAGGGAATCCCTCGGGGAACATATGGAGGCCGTCTCGCCACCAGCCCGCCTGGTCGGCGGCGTAGTAGCCCGTTTGGGTCAGGATATCGTCCTCCACACCGGTAAAGGTCAGACCGCGCAGGGTGACCGAATCGAAATTGCGGAGGCTGAGCAGGCCGGTCTGCGCGCCCAGAGCGAAGCGGCAGTTCGAAATATCCTGCTCGGGGTAGTAGTAAAGGAGACCCCGTGCTCGCTCGTAGGCGTACCGACCGGGGGTGGTCAGAACCGAGGTGGTACCCGCGATGAAGAAGGCGCGGGGGGCGATGTGCAGGACGGGATTACCTCCCTTGGTCTCGTCGCTCCGAAGCTGGGCGGCGACGTAGGTTTGCCCGTTCTGCTCGACGCGGTCGTCAAGATCGATATGGTCGATGTGGTAGATCTTGAACTCCCACTCCACACGGAGGTGGAGCTCGGCGCCGCGGCAGTTCTCCACGCCCGCCTCCTCAACCGCCGTCAGGGGGATGTAGAGGCGGTGACGGTATTCCTGCTCCCAGTTGCCCTGGTTGGGGGTATAGCCCTCAAAGGCGGGGGCGGTACGGTGCTCGGCGGTGCGGGATATATCCGCGATCCGACCGTTTACGTACAGGGTTCTCAGATTCGGATAGCTTCCGTCGGCCTGCTTGTCCAGTTGGCAGACGTAGTAGGGCTTACCCTCCACGGGGAGAAAGCGGTCGGCGGGGAGGTCACGCAGGGCGGACAGGGTAACGCCCCTGCGGCCGCCGCCCAGAATGCGGAGGCGCTTCTTGCCCGTCCACTCCGCCGCATCCCAGGAGATCATCTCGGTCAGCGTGTAATGCCCGCCGCTCAGCGCCAGGGTCACCTCTGCGTCGCCGTTTTGGGCGAGGTACTTGTGTGCTTTGTTCAGCCCCTCCGAAAATTTGGCGGGGGTCAGATTCAAGTGAATGTATTTCATAGGCTTACTTGTCCTTGAGTCCGTGACCGTGCTGGCAGGGCTCCACGAAGAAATCGGTGAGATCCACGAACCAGCGGTCGTCCTCGTCCTTGGTAAAGCCGATGGACTTGATCATTCCCTCGCCCTCGAAGCTTTTGTCCTCGAAGTAGGCCTTGTGGACGCCGCAGAGGTCAATGAAATTCAGGGTCGCCCGTCCCATAACGAACAGGGATTCCACGCGGTCGCGGTCGGTGAAGGCGGCGTTTTGCACCATGGCCAGATCGTGAATGTGGCCGCCGCGCTCGTCCATGGTGAACTGGCATACGGCGGTGAGATTGCCGTCTACCAGCGCGTGGTAGGCCATGCAATCCACCTTATAGGCGACGCCGCAGAGGGCGCAGATGGCCTCCTGCTCGGCCTTGGTCTGAATGGGTAATACTTCCAGCATAGTGTTTGTCCTTTCCAAGTGGTATAGTTGTCTGATACGAATCCTTGATAAAACATTGAATGGGAGATCGTGCCTCTGGCAGCTTAAAGGTTTTGATGAAAAATTGGTATTGAGTAAAGTTTTTGGAGATTCTTAAGGACCTTTTTTCAAAAAGGTCCTTAAGCCGCCGGAGGCACGTTTCCCCGCGTCCCCATCACTCCTTGAGCTTTTGGATCTCCTTGGCGGTCAGCTTGCGCCACTTGCCCTCGTCCAGCTCGCCGAGGAGGAGGCTCCCCTCGGCCACGCGGGTCAGCTTGCGGACGTGAAGACCCTCACGCTCGCAGAGACGGCGCACCTGACGGTTCCGTCCGTCGTGGATGGTGACCTCCAGCGCGGTTTCAAACTGGTTGTAGGCGGCCTTCCGCACGCGGGCGGGGGAGGTCAGCTTGCCGTCGATCTCAATGGGATGGGTCATGCCCTCCATCTGCTCGGCGGTGACGTGCCCGTCCACGTAGGCCAGATAGACCTTATCCACGTTGTGGGAGGGGTGGGTGAGGGCGTTGGCCAGGTCGCCGTCGTTGGTCAGGAGGAGCAGACCGTCGGAGTCCATGTCCAGCCGTCCCACGGGGTAGAGCCGTACGCCCACGTCTCCGATGAGCTCGGCTACGGTGTGGCGTCCCTTATCGTCCGACAGGGTGGTGAGGTAGCCGCGGGGCTTGTTGAGCATGATGGTGATTTTGGCGGGGGTGGCGGGAGGGACGATCTTTTTGCCCTTCCAGGTCACGACGTCCTCGCCCGGGGTCACCTTCTGACCCAGCACGGCCACCTCGCCGTTGACCTTGACCTCGCCGTTTTCGACGGCGGTGTCGGCCGCGCGGCGGGACATGACTCCGCAATCGGTAAAATATTTCGAAATTCTGATGGGTTCCATAATCCGGTTCCTTTGTGTTGGTTTGTGGGGAGAGGGGGAGCGCCCAAGGGACTCCCCAAAAAACTTTAAGAAGATTGTTTCGGAATGCCCCCGGCTACTCAAACAGCCCTGCGATCCGCTCCCAAAGGCTTGGCTTGTAGGTGACGGCATCCACGCCGTAGGCGGCGGCGAGGGGCACGCGGCCAAGCTCGCGCCGCTCTCCGTCGGGGCGGGACTCATAGAACACCAGCGCGCCTACGGTCTCCCCTGTGCGGAGCGGTGCGAACTCAAAGCGGGGAAGCTCCACGACGCAGGTGATATCCCCGTGATCCCGCCGCAGAACGGCGGTGAGCGACGCCGTGTTTTCGGCCATGGCGTATTCCTGCTCGCCCGATACCAGCCACAGCGGCGCGTGGTAGAAGCCCGACGGGCAGAGCTCCGCCGATTCGTCCAGGGCAAAGCCGTAGTCCAGGAGGGCGGTATGATCCCGCCAATCGTCGGGCGCGTTCAGTGTCACGGCGATGAGCGTCACTCCGTCTC
>JAZQXS010000034.1:0-9954 GCA_045633025.1 Eubacteriales bacterium
CGCCTACCACCGAAGCGCGGATCTCTTCCGCCTTCCTCTGCTGGTACACGAGCTGAATCCCTCCTATAAATTGTACCTCCGCCGCATGGCCGGCGTGCCCGCGTGGGATATCAATTTGTATGCGGTAGGAGACCGATAAGAACGTCATACCCTCAGAAAAAATAACCTCTTTTTGCAAAAAAATAAAGCGTGCGCGGGGGACACTTCCTTCAAGAAGTGTCCCCCGCATAATTTTTCACTTCAAATTCGCATCAATCCTGCGTCACGACCATACTCTCTCCATCGGTGGCAAAGCGCACGTCTCCGCCAAAGGTGTAGTACGCCGCCGCCCCCGATGCGCGCATCGCCGTCACCAAAGAGGGCTCCACGAGAGATGCATCCTCCGCGTGCACCACGCAGTAACGCAAATTTCCGCACCCGCGAAGCAGATCCCCCAACGCCTTGTCATAGCCTCCGTGGTGAGGAATTTTGATGAGATCATAGTCCGGCTCACCGTCCAACGCCTCCATGAATTCCTTCAGGCGCGCTTGCTCGGCGTCCCCCATGAACAGCATCCGAATCTCGCCGAAGGACACCGTGGTAATGAGCGAATAGTTGTTCTCCTCCAACGCGTGGCTATCGTCCGAGCCCAGCACCAGCCCCGACGCATACAGCTCCGTGGGACTTATGACGATCTCCCCCTGCGCAAGCCCGATGGCAACGTCCTCTGTCACCCGATGGACTGCGGTGTCCACCAGCTCCAGCGTGCTCATCATGCGGCGGTAGTGAATGGAATCCCGCACGTAATCCGGCATATAGACCGCGCCCACCGTAAAATTCTGCAAAATCTGAGCGGCGGAGCCGATATGGTCGTTGTCGAAGTGGGTCAGGATCAAATGATCGATGACAGTAATGCCGTACTCGTCCAACTGACCGCTGATCGCCGCGTAATCGTCGGACTCTCCTGTGTCCATCAGGATCACAGTGTCATCCATTCGGATCAAGATCGCATCCGATTCCCCCGTGTTCAGAAAATCCGCCCGCAGAGTATGGGGCGCGTCCGCGAACGGATCGGCGTCGGGAAGAACCAGCACGTCGCCTGCGGACGAAGAAGCCGAAAAGCCGTCGTCCACCGTCAATGACACCGTTCCGCCGTCAGGCTGATAAACCTCGTCCGAACAGCCCGTGATACCCACGGCCAGAAGCACCGCCAAAATTTCCGCGAGCCACCCCGTCCGGGGGGCGCTGTCGAACCATTTGCCCATACAGATCCCTCCTCACGCGCCCTGCGCGCATCGCGCAGTCTTGCGCTCAAGCCTCCTGCGAGACCATCTCCATGGCCTCCCGAATCTCATCCATGCCGTATCCCTGCCGCATAAGAGACGCGATCATTTTCTTCCGATCCGCCGGGTCTCCGGGAATCGAGCCGTATTTCTTTCGGATCACCGCGGCGCATCGGGCGGAAAGATCCACCTCGTTCAGCGCCTCCAGCGCCTCCTCCGTCACGTCGGCGGAAAAGCCGTGCGCCCGCAGATCATCCCGAATGCGGCGAATGCCCCACCCTTTGCGGATGCCTTGCTCAGCGCGGCGGCGAGCCGCATCATCCTCGCGAAGATACCCTTTTTCAGAGAGATACGCCACGGCGGTCTCCGCGATCTCCCGCTCCACGCCCTTGGACGTCAGCTTATAGGTCAACCGGCGCGCCGAGCAATCCCCGTACTGCAAAAGCATCATTCCCCGCCGAATGCCGGAGCAAAGCTTGCCCGCCTCCAGAAGTGTATCCGCCTGCTCGCGCGTCAATTCACCCGGGATGAGCGAAATCCCCTCGGAAATCAGCTCCGCGTACTGCTCCACCATCAAGTGAAGCTTCACGCGGCCAACGGAGCGGCCTCCGCCGTCCGTCTCAACCGTTCCCGGAACCGCCATCACAACGGCTACCGTCTCTCCCTCGCCATTGGGCGTGACCGAAAGAATGGCGTAATCGCTCGCACGCGCACCCTCGGAGGCACGAATGGCTCCCCGCATAGCGGGAACCGATGCCCGCGGCGGGACATTGACCTCGCGAAGGCGGTTCAACGCCCGACCGTCCGCCTCCATGCGGGAAGCCGAGACCTCCGCGCGACGCGGCGTATCTCCGTCCATCATATCCACCAGACGTTCTGCCCGGTGTGGGCGCGGACGAGCCTCCTCTGCGACGTTCTCCGAAGGGAGATCATCATACAGCCAATCGGCTTTGGCGCGTTGCCTCACGACTCCTCGTCCTCACCCAGGGTGCGGATATCGAACTCATCCGAGAGATCGTCTCCCTCTCCGTCCTCATCCTCGTCCAGTTCAAATTCCTTGGCGGCCAAAAGATCGGTCTCGGCGGCGGCGGCGCGCACCTTTTCCTCCAGCTCGGCCAAAAACTCGGGATTGGTCTCCACCATCTTGCGGACGGTCTCCTTGCCTTGCCCCAGCCGTTCGCCGTTATAGGAGAACCAGGAGCCGCTCTTTTTGATGATATCCAGCTCGATGGCGAAATCCAGCACCTCGCCCGAGCGGGAAATCCCCTGCCCGTAAATGATATCGAACTCCGCCACCTTAAAGGGCGGCGCCACCTTATTCTTCACGATCTTACAGCGGACATGGTTACCGTAGATCTCGTTCCCCTGCTTGAGCTGCTCGGTACGGCGCACGTCGATACGGACGGAGGAATAGAACTTCAGCGCGCGGCCGCCGGGGGTGGTTTCGGGGTTGCCGTACATCACGCCCACCTTCTCACGGAGCTGGTTGATGAAGATCACCACGGTCTGGCTCTTGGAAATGACGGCCGACAGTTTACGCATGGCCTGGGACATGAGGCGCGCCTGCATACCCACGGTTGCCGCGCCCATATCGCCCTCAATCTCCTGCCGAGGTACCAGCGCGGCCACAGAGTCCACGACCACCACGTCCACGGCGCCCGAACGCACCAGCGACTCGCAAATAGACAGGGCATCCTCTCCGCAATCGGGCTGGGAAACCAGCAGATTGTCGATGTCCACGCCCAGCGCGCGGGCGTACACGGGATCCAGCGCGTGCTCGGCGTCGATGAACGCGGCCTCGCCGCCCGACTTCTGCACCTCGGCCACAATATGGAGAGCAACGGTAGTCTTACCCGAGGATTCAGGCCCGAAGATCTCAATGATGCGGCCGCGGGGCACGCCGCCGATACCCAACGCCATATCCAGCGACAAGGATCCCGTGTGCACGGCCTGCACGGACATGTGGGGATTCGCGCCCAGCTTCATGATGGCGCCCTCGCCGAAATCCTTCTCGATCTGCTTCATGGCGGTTTTCAGCGCCTTCTTTTTTTCCTCGCGGTCTGCATCAAAGGATACCATAGGGGTAATGGGCTTTTTGGTCTTGGTTGCCATAATCAAAATCCTCCGTAAATTTCCGCAGGAGAGGCGCATCTTGGGGCCGCTCCTGCGGTTGCTTTCATCATTGGCACTATTATACACCATATCGGAGGATTTGTCAAGAGGTTTTGAAATGTTATTTTCCGATTTTGGAAATTTATTTTCGACTCGCTCGCTTGAATGTATGATTATTTTCCGTTTCAAGCCAAATTCGTCCAAAAAAAGAGAGCGTAAACCACCGTCTGCGCTCTCTTTCTATATCACATTTTACTCGCTTCGATAATACAAAATCTCTGCATATCTCCGGCAGCCGGAATCAAATCGTAAGGATTTTCTGCCCACACAGCCTCCGCCACCACAGTAGAACGTATATCCGTAAATCCCGCAACTCGCAAATCATCCATCAATAACTCCTCAACCAAGCCGCGCTCAACGCCAACGCTTTTGGCCAGTTCAAAGCTGTGGCTGTCTTTTTCAATGTAGTTGCCTTTTATGAGGATCTTTCCGCCAGGCTTCAAAACACGATATATCTCAGAAGCCACCTTTTCCGCATCGGGAATATTACCCAAGCCGGCAAAGGACGTCACGTAATCAAACGAATCATCCTCGAAGGCCATGTATCTTCCGTCGGTAGCCACATAACTGATATCGCTTCGGGCTCCATTCCGTCGATACCTTGTGCAGATCAATTCCAGCTCGTTAATGTCCGTGCAAACAATGTCCGTAATTTGCGAATTATGGGAATCCAAAATCATTTGAAGCATGGTACCGCCGCCTGTTGCCAAGTCGCACACGACACCGGACATGGATGCAACCATTTGTCTCATGTATTCATCCTGCTTCTCAAACGCCAATTTGGTTTCCTCATTCATTAAAGAGTAGTAATGATCCGTCGCCTCATTCTCTCGCTCCTCGGAGCTCGGCAGATTTTCCGATTCGGCAGAGGAACTCTTGGTCATATAGCTTTCTCCCAATATGGAATTCAGATCATCTTGCATATCCCCTCTATACAGATATTCCTGTTCAGACGACAGTTCAAGAGAAATGAGATTATATACGCCATGCCGGTAGGAATACTGCGCCCCGCATTGCTCACATAGTAAGGAAGGTGTCACGTTCTCTCCACACTTGGGACACACAAAAATATCAACAATATGTTTCATTATTTCCTCCATATTCTATTTTTATATCCTCGTCATCGCAGGACAGAAGCAAACCCCAGCCAGACAGCAGAAAGGATTTTTCGCAAAAGAGACGCGAATCATCGACTAATTATCCAATAAACTCTGCCATTTCAGCCAGCCGCGCCCCTCCCGTAGCCGCGACGATATTATTCAGGAAGATCACGTCGTCCACGTCCTTGTCGCGGACAAGATCGGTCAGCGAGCCGGCGTAGTAGCGGTAATCCACCACGTAGACATGCTCATAGCTGTCCACGAGGAAGGGGGCAAAGGCGTTACCGAAGGACTCCTTGACCAGCAGAACGGTCGTTCCCTTTCGGTCGGCGCTGATATTTTCGTTGTGGATCTCGATCAGCGGATGGTCACCCATGAGGAAGCAGTTATACTTGGAGGCCGCGTTGGCGTAGAAGGCATCGGTATCCCGCCGTACCACGCCGCCGCGGTAGCGGGTACGCTCGCCGCCGTTTTCGTCCAGAATATACTGGTCATTGGTGCCCACGGGGACGTAGGCCTCCACGGTATCGGGGCGGTTCCCCATGGCCGCGGGCTGTCCCGTCTTGCTGTACAGCGTGCCCAGGAATCCCTCAAAGACCATCTTTTCGTAGGACGACAGCGGCGTGGGGGTCAGCCCTGCCTGCTTGCAGTAGGCTTCGTAGGCGTAGTACGCGCCCGTGGCCGTCCAGTGGTGGTCGGTGCGGAAGTAGATGTACTCGTCACGATGCGCCATAAGAGCGGCGTGTACGTCCACGGTGCGCACCGTATCGTTCATACCCGAATACATATAACGGATCGCCCTTGCCGCGTCGGGCAGGTTCATGGAGTCCTGCACGTCGGCGCCCAACGCCACCGAATAGTGAAGAGGAATGATGAGATCGTAGACCTCGGCCTGTCCGCCGAGCAGATCGGCGGCCGTATTCATCAGAGAGGCGTAGGTCTGCGCGCCCTTCTCGTTGAAGGAATACAGCTCATAGGCCGTATCCCCCGACAGGTAGTAGCCCCCCATCTTCTCTCCCTCCTCGCCGCCGGATACGGGACGGTCGGACGCATCGGGATCGTCGGGCGTGATCTGCATGGGGCCGTCGGGCACGTCATCGCCCAGATCCCCCTGCTGGAGCTGTTCGCCTCGCAGGCCGAACAGGGATTCCACCCCGTGGTAGGCCTTGATGAGCCCCTCCCGCCCGGGAAAGGTGTCGGCGTACCAGAGGGAGACTTGATCGGTGAACTCTCCCGACAGGAAGGCTTCCATAGTAAAGGTCGGGAATTTGGTCAACTCCCGCTTTTCGGTATCGGACTCGGCGGGGCGCAGAAACCAGCAAAGCCCCAGCGCAAAGCCCACGCACAGGATCAGCGACGGGAGCAGGAGTCCCAGCGTCTTGGCCGCATCCGAGACGGCGGGGCGGATTTCGTCAGTTGTTTTTTTCATGGATTTCGGTTACCTCAATCAGAATCGGAAGTACAGGAATGGATTGTAGCTATCTCCCACCAGCGAAAGCACAGACAGAAGAAGCAGGAGGACGGGGATCACCACCGCCGCCGCATTGGTCAGAGCCCGCGCAACGCCGCCCAGCGCGTCCTCGCGTCGGGTGGCAGACGCCAGTTTGCGGGTCAGCCACGGCGCGATGGGGGCGCAGGCCAGGATGGCCACGATCAGAATGAACAGGTAGCTTCGCAGGGTGTAGTGGGCGTTATCGCCGTTCCAACCGCATCCAAAGCCAAAGAGGGCTTTGAGCGTCTGTCCCAAAAGGCTCATATCGTCGAAGCGGAACAGCACCCAGCCGAACCAGACCACGACCAGCGTGTACAGGCGGCGAAGGTGGCCGCCGAGGCCTCTCCCGTGCTTCTGCCACTTGAAGATGAATTTCTCCACCACCAGGAACAGGGCAAAATACAAGCCCCAGAGAACGAAATTCCAGGATGCGCCGTGCCAGAAGCCGGTCAGCGCCCAGACCACCAGCAGGTTGAAGATATGCCGTCCCTTGGAGCAACGGTTACCGCCCAAGGGGATGTATACGTAGTCGCGGAAGAAGGAGGACAGGGAGATGTGCCGGCGGCGCCAGAAATCCGGCACTGAATCGGCAGCGTAGGGGTAGTTGAAGTTCTCCTTGAAGTGGAAGCCGATCATCATACCCATACCGATGGCCATATCCGAGTAGGCCGAGAAGTCCAGATAGATCTGGAGCATATAGGCGGTCATACCCACCAGCGCGCTCAGCGAGGACACCGAGCCCGCGGCAAGCTTATCCGCCACCAGCAGGCTGTCGGCGACGGCGGCGCAGGTGTTGGCCAATACCGCCTTCTTCCCGAGTCCCACGGTGAAGCGGAGCATCCCGCGAAAGGCTTCGTCCAGGCATACGGTACGGCGGTTCAGCTCTTTGGCCACGTCCACGTAGCGGACGATGGGGCCTGCGATGCATTGATGGAACAGAGCGGCGTAGAGAAGCAGCTTGGCGTAGCTTCGCTGGGGCGGTGTTTCGTTACGGTAGACGTCGATCACGTAGGAAATGAGCTGGAAGGTGTAAAAGGAGATACCGATGGGCAGCGCCACAGCGGGAAGGAGATTCTCGGCACCGAAAATCCCCGCCACGGTATCCGCAAAAAAGCCGGTATATTTAAAGAGGATCAAAAGCCCCAAACAGATCGCCAGCGTGACCGTCAGGCAGAATTTCTTCATTTTGGGGTTTCCTTCGCTCTCGGCTGGCAAGGGATTCTGCGCCCAGATGATGTGTGCGCCAAAGAAGCAAACCAAGGTCTCCAGGCAGAGCAGGAGCACCAGGATGGGGCCGCCCCAAGCGTAGAATATTAGGGAGAATACGAGCAACAGCGTATTGCGAGCCTTCACCGTAGGCATGAACAGGTAGAGGCCGTAGCAAAGAACCAAAAAAGCGAATATGAAAAACAGGCTGGAAAAAACCATATATGGCAAACCTCCGGGAATTGCGAGAAAAAATAAAAATATAGTAATATTATAGCATACACGACCGTGAATTGCAAGGGTATTTGACAGACTTACAAAAAAATTCTTGTATGCCCGACATATTTTGTCGCTGATACATCTTGACAGCGCGAGAGTTTGCGTGTATAATAGGGATATAATCACAGAAGAGTAAAAGTACGGGCGTCAAGTGCCGACGGGACGGGGAGTTGCCGGTCGGACGAAAGGGGCTGTGGGCGGTAGTCCGCCTGCGTTACCTGCGGTTCGTGCTTTGCATCCCGCTTCGTTTGGCATAAGGTCGCTCACCCCCTTGGGGGAGGCTCCTTCGGGGAGCCGTACGCCTCCTTCCCAGCCGATGTCGCCGGGAAAGGAGGTATTTTTTATGTCCAATTCCACTCCATCCCACCGCCGCGCCTCTGCGGGCTCAGCCGTCATCCGACGGCTGGTTCTGGGCGCCATGCTGGCCGCCATGAGCGTGGTCATCGGCATCGCCTGCAAGAGCTTCCTCAACTTTGGCGGTGGCCTTCTCCGCATCACCTTTGAGAATCTGCCCATCATCCTGGCGGGCATCTTTCTCGGCCCCTTGACGGGGGGCATGGTGGGCGTCGTCTCCGATCTGACCAGCTACCTGCTTTCGGGGCAGATGTACCCTCCGAACCTCATCGTCACGCTGGGCGCCTGCGCTGTGGGCGTTCTGTCGGGGCTGATGGCCAAATTCGTTGTCCGCGAGCGCGGGCTGAAGCAGATCATCCTCTCGGCGGGAGTCGCCCACCTCGTGGGCTCCATGATCATTAAGCCCATCGGTCTGTTCCAGTTCTATCAATGGGCGGTACTCATCCGCATTCCGCTGTACTGCGTGATCGCCCCGCTGGAAATTTTTCTGCTTTGCGTGCTCTGGAAGCAGAGATCCTTCCGACGATTGTTTGAAAAACTGTAACCCCCCCAAAAAATATCCCTGTGGGCAGGGTCCCACGGTGAAAGCCGAGATCCACACGGATATCAGCAAATCAAAACACACAATAGATTCTGTTCAACAAGTTTTCGGAATTCTTAAACCCCTTTTTCAAAAGGGGTTTAAGCGGGGAGAAGGGGCAGAGCCTCTCGTTCTCCCGCCCCTCGTTCTCCATTTCAAAAAAAGGAGTTCATCATCATGAATTACCAAGAAGCCCTCGACTATATCCACTCCACCTGTTGGAAGGGGAGCCGCCCCGGCCTGGAGCGCACCGTCGAACTGACCGACCGACTCGGCCGTCCCCAAGACAAGCTGAAATTCATCCACGTCGCCGGCACCAACGGCAAAGGGTCTACCTCGGCCATGCTGGCGTCCATTCTGCACAAGGCGGGCTATAATAAGGTGGGCTTGTACACCTCCCCCTACATCCTCCGATTCAACGAACGGATGCGCATTGACGGGCAGGACATCCGCGACGAGGAACTGGCCGCGATTACCGAGTACGTCCGCCCTCACGCCGACGCCATGACCGATACCCCCACCGAGTTCGAGCTCATCACCGCCATCGCGCTGGTGTATTTCGCCCGCCACAACTGCGACTACGTGGTCTTTGAGGTGGGCATGGGCGGTCGGCTGGACTCCACCAACATCATCGATGCGGATACCGTGATCGCCTCGGTCATCACGGGCATCGCCATGGATCACACCGCCTTTTTGGGCGATACACCCGAGAAGATCGCCGCCGAGAAGGCGGGCATCATCAAGGAGGGAGTCCCCGTTCTGTACGGCGGCAACCATCCGCCCGTGGGAGAAGCCCTTCCCTCCCCAGCAGCCATCTCCTGCGGCGGCGTGATCCGCCGAAAAGCCGCAGAAATGAACGCGCCCTACCACGAGACTGACCACTCCCTGCTGGCCAACATCTCCGCCGACCTCTTTGGCGCAACCTTTGATTTTGGCGGCCGTAAGGAGCTCCATATTCCTCTGGCCGGTCTCTACCAGCCCCACAACGCCGCCAACGTCCTGACGGTCATCGACATCCTCCGCGCCCGCGGGCTGACCATCCCCGAGGAAGCCGTCCGCGCAGGACTGGCCGACGTCTACTGGCCGGGGCGGTTCGAGATCCTGTCCCGTGACCCCCTCATCATCGCCGATGGAGGCCACAATCCCGAGGGCATCGATGCCGCCATCGCCAGCGTCAAGACCTATTTCAAGGATGAAAAGATCCTGCTTCTGACGGGTGTTATGGCGGATAAGGACTACGCCCACATGGTCGCCCGCATGGGGGAGGTCACTTCCCGCGCCTTCTGTGTCCGTCCTGCCAACGACCGCGCGCTGGACGCCGCCCGCTACGCCGACTCCTTCCGCGCCATCGGTATCCCCGCCGAGGGCTACGCCACCGTAGCCGAGGGCGTGGCCGCCGCCACCGAGACGGCCAAAAAAGAGGGCAAAGCCCTGCTCTGCCTCGGCTCCCTGTACATGTACGGCGAGGTTCGCGCCGCGGTGTTGGGGGAGTAAGAACGAAGAGAACGT
>JAZQXS010000035.1:0-4190 GCA_045633025.1 Eubacteriales bacterium
TAAGTATGTGGATGACCGCTTGGGCGATGCGTCGGACGTTATCAAGAATCATATTTTCGTCACCCATGCGGGCTGTGAGCCGACCGTTGTGGATGCCTGCGTCGCAGAGGTGCGCCGCATCGCGCCCGAGGCTGAGATCCACGTCACCCGCGCAGGATGCACCATTTCTTCCCATTGCGGACGGAATACGCTGGGCGTGCTGTTCATCCGCACCCACGCGCTGGGTGAGTGATTCCGTATGAGCATGGAGAATCAACCTATGTTGAACCGTTCCGTCTCGGGCGTATCCGCGGGCGGAAAAACCAAAGGGTGGGGGCTTTCGGCCTCCACCCTCAAAATTATTGCCTGCATCGTCATGACCATCGACCATGTGGGCGCGTACATCCGCCCCGATCTGCTCAGCCTGCGGATCATCGGTCGGCTGGCCTTTCCCATTTTCGCGTACTTCATCGCGGAGGGCTGCCGCTACACGCGGCATAAGCTGAAACGGTTCCTGCTCGTGTTCGGGTTCGCCGTTCTCTGCGAGGGTGTCTACCTGATCTACTCGGGCAAGCTGGACGGCGGGATCCTTTTGACCTTCTCCTTCTCCATCCTGCTCATCTACCAGGTGCAGGCGCTCAAGCGCGCGCTGGCGCAGAGACGGTGGGGCGGAGCGGTTCTGTGGTTGCTGGTGCTTACGGCCTCTCTCGTGGGCGTGTACGGCTTCAGTAAGTACATCCTGTATGTCAGCTATGGCTTCTGGGGCGTTCTGATCCCCGTACTCACCGCCCTGCCCGACTACAAAGAGGGGGAAGCACCGAAATTCTTTCGCTACCTGTCGGGACGGCCGCAAAAGCTGGCGCTCTGTACGCTGGGTATGATATTTTTGTGCCTGACGCCCGGGATGGCAAAAATTCAGATATACTGCCTGTTCTCGGTGATCCTTTTGGCGCTCTACAACGGAAAGCCCGGCGTAAAAAAGCTGAAATACGGCTTCTACGTCTTTTATCCGCTTCACCTTGTGGTGATTTTTCTGCTGGAAAAGATTTTGTAATGCGAGCAGATTGATACGAATTAATGATACCTAATATCAATCCTTGATAAAAACATTGAATAGGAGAGCGTGCCTTCGGCGACCTAAGAATCTCCTAAACTTTCAAAAACAGACTACTTTGTGTTTTGACGTGCTGTTTGACAGTGAGATTTTGGCTTGCACCGTGGGTCCCTACCCACGGGGTTATTTGGAAAAAAACGGAGTCCCTTTCAAGCTTTTGATTGAGGATTGGTATAACACTCGGTAGTCCCACGACGTAGGTTTCGGACTTCCTATCATGTCAGAGGGGGGAACTTCTTTTGCGAAGTTCCCCCCTATATGTATGTTCAGAACTCCACCCTTTCTACCCGGATACAGCGGTAAGGCTTTTTGTCCTCCAGCGTAAAGAGAGCGCCTTGGGCGGTGATGGGGCCGTCGGCTACGGTGAAGCGAGCGGGGAGCTGGGTGCGCATACGATGGAGCACCGCCTCGGCATCTGTACCCAGGATGCCGTTCTGGGGGCCGGTCATGCCCAGGTCAGTGATGTATCCCGTCCCCTTGGGGAGAACGCGGGCGTCGGCGGTGGGGACGTGGGTGTGCGTGCCGAAAACGATCTGTACCCGACCGTCCAGATGGTAGCCCATGGCCAGCTTTTCGGAGGTCGCTTCGGCATGAAAGTCCAGGAGGGCGATGTCGTATCCGCCCCGCTCTCGCTCCAGAATGCGATCCACCACGGTGAAGGGGTTATCCAAGGGATCCAGAAAGGCAGTGCCCGATAGGTTCATGCAGAGGATACGCAGGCCGCTGACTGCGCGGACGGTATAGCCCGTGCCGGGGCAGGCGGCGGGGTAGTTGGCAGGGCGGATGATGTCGGCGGAGCGGTCATCCAGAAAGGAATAGATATCCCGACTCCGAAAGGCGTGATTACCCAGAGTGATGAGATCCGCCCCGCAATCCAGCAGAGCCTCGGCGTCCTTGACGCACAGCCCATGGATCTCGGTGGCGTTCTCTCCGTTGCAGACCACGAAGTCCGCTCCAAGGGAGGCGGCGGTCTTGCGGAGCTTTTGGGCGAGATATTCGATACTGCGGCGACCCACAACGTCGCCGATGGTCAGAATTTTCATGATGTTGCTTCTCTTTCTGTATCAATCGTTGGGGATGCAAAGCGCTCGGCTACATGATCGGCTTTCCGGGTATAGGCAAAGAGCAGGATACTACTGACAGGCGGGATGATCACCGAAAGGGCGGTGATCAGGGTAGGCGAGGAGGCGCCCAGCGCGGTGAAGACGCGGCAGAGCGCGGGGCAGTAGGCCATAAGGAACAAAACGGTCAGCATCAGACAGATCGCGCCCGCCACGAAGGCGATCAGTCCCATGACAAGGAATAAAGCCTCCGAAATCAGGGGCGGCTCGGCTTCTCCGCCAAAGGCGTTGCCCAGCAGGAGAAAGAAGGTGAGCACGCCCACCGTCGCGCAGATAGCGAATGCGATTCCGGCCACGGTGCCCGTGACGTAGCTTCCGATACCGTAGCCCAGCAGCTTGCGGCGGAGCCCGGAGGGCTCGTAGAAGGGCTGGGCGCGGAGGCATTCGGGGGTCATGCGATTGTCGGTGTACAGGTCGGCGAGCTGACCCAAACGGTAAAGCTGCCCGAAGGGGATCCAGGCAAGCCACGGGCGTGGGAGCTCCAGCGCCCGGCTCAGACGGGATAGCGCAAACCCGAGGAACAGGTATTGTGCCAGCTCTGCCATGAGGGGCAAGAGGTAGGACAACAGCAATCTGAACCTGAAAAAGGGGGTCAAATACTCGAACATGAGGACTCCTTTCTTGGTGGGGTAGCAGGGGTGACCCCCCTGCTGCTTACTCTCGATCCACGGTGATGACCGCGAACAGGTGCGAGTTGGCCTCATGGATGGCGTCAGCCAGACGGGAGCGAAGCGCGGCGTCGGGGATACCCAGCTCAAAGGGGGCGGCTACGTCGAAGATGAGGTTGGTGTGGGTGTCGCCGGGGACGATGCGGAAGTCATGGATGCGGAGACGGTCGTCAATAGCCGCGGCCTGCTTCTCCGCCAGCCTTTTGAGCTCGGATACGCGGGGGTCGCTGACCGCCACGGGATCCAGATGGACGGTGGCCTCTATGCCGCATTCCACCCGCAGACGGCGTTCGATGAGGTCAGCGATATCGTGAGAGACGTAGATATCGGCGGCGCCGTCCACCTCAACGTGCAGGGAGGCCATGACCCGGCCGGGGCCGTAGTCGTGTACCACCAGGTCGTGCAGACCGATGACACCCTGCGTCTCAAATTCCGCCACCAAAGCGCGGATCTGCGCCACCGTCTCATCCGAGGGACGCTCGCCCAGGATGGAGTTCTTGGTGTCGTTCAGGATCTTGATGCCTGCCCAGAGAATGAGCAGAGCCACCAGAATACCCATGTAGGCGTCGGGGTCAAAGCCCGTGAATTTGTAGACGAGGGTAGCGACCAGCACCGCGGCGGTGGCGCCTGCATCCGAGAGGGAATCAGCGGCGGTGGCGCGCATGACCGAGGAGTCGATGGCCTTGGCGATCTTGCGGTTGAACACGCACAGCCAGAGCTTGACGGCCACCGATGCGCCCAGCACCGCTACCGAGAGCCAACTGAATACCGTCTCGGTGGGGTGGAAGAGCTTATCCACCGACCCCGACAAAAGCTCCCATCCGATGAGCATGATCAGGAAGGACACGATCATGGATGCTACGTACTCGATGCGGGCGTGGCCGAAGGGGTGGTCACGGTCGGCGGGCTTGGCGGCGATCTTGAAGGTGATGAGGGAGATGATCTGAGAGCCTGCGTCGGAGAGGTTATTCACCGCGTCCGCCTGTACCGAAATGGCACCGAACAGGAAGCCTACGGTGAATTTCCCGGCGGCCAGCAGGAGGTTGAGGATGATCCCCACCGTGGCGGCCAGCGTGCCGTAGGCGCGGCGAACGGCCGGGGAGTGAGTGGAGCGGGGAGATTTGATGAATAATTTAATGAGAAGTGAGGTCATGGGAGAGCCTTTCGGTAGAGAGAAAATAGAAGATTCGAGGGATAATACGAATCCTCAATCAAAATCTTGAAAGTGAATTCGTTCCCTAAATAACCCAGTGGGCAGGGACCCACGGTGATGGCCAAAACCCTTCTGTCAAACAGAAAACCAAAACA
>JAZQXS010000036.1:0-3240 GCA_045633025.1 Eubacteriales bacterium
CCCCGCCGGCCCCTTCCGCGACGTGTTGGGACGCCCTCTGCTGGACGGTACCGTGACCACTACCACGGAGTACGACCCCTGCGTGTTCCGCGATGACGACGGGGAATACTACCTTGTCTTCGGAGGCCCCAAGTGGGCCTACGGAGAGGGAGCAGGCTACTATATCGCCCGCCTGAATCCCGACATGGTCTCCCTGGCCGAAACGCCCCGCCCCATTGAGTTGGATCACATGGCGGACGATAAGGCCTCCCTGAACAAGTTCAACGGCCGTTACTATCTAACCTACGGCGGCTTTTATGCGATTTCGGATTCGGTCTACGGCCCCTACAAGTTCATGGGTCACACGGGAGCCAGCATCGACCACACCAGCTATTTTGAGTGGAACGGCCAGATCTTCAATGCCATTACGGTCATGGATCACTATGGCGAATACCGCTCCAGCG
The DNA here is from genome assembly GCA_045633025.1 of Eubacteriales bacterium. Classification (GTDB taxonomy): domain Bacteria; phylum Bacillota; class Clostridia; order Oscillospirales; family CAG-272; genus CAMEON01. The sequence continues at coordinate 444 of JAZQXS010000036.1, forward strand.
GCCTTTGCTACGTCCATATCCGCCAAAACGGCGAGCTGGTCACAGACCCGCTGATCGTGGAGTACGGCGTGGGCAAGTACGATGCGGATTGGAACCGCATCGAAGCCGAGTGGTTCATGCGTGGGGAGAACGTCTGCAAGACAGAAAACGAGGATCTGTTCGGCTTCTCTGTGTCCTGCACCGAGGAGGCGGTTTTGACCTACCCCAAAGTGCGCAACCTGAAAGACAAGCAGGGTGTCTGCTTCAGCGGGAACTGCTCGGGCACAGGCGCGCTGATCGAAGTCCGCGAGGGTGACGGGCTGGGGCGCCTGCTGGGCACCGTTCGTATGGCGGGGCGCGGATCTGTGTTCTCCTGGACCAACCGCGTCCACGGAACCCTGCTGTTCGATGCCCCCCTTCCCGACGAGGCGGACATCTGCCTCGTCCTCAAGCCCGATGCGGGCTCTGAGCTTCGCCTGGATTGCTTTCACTTCTTTGCCGAGGCGATCAAGAATCCTTAAGAATGATAAAAAAATACCATAATACCCAAAGGAGAAAAACGACTATGTTAAAAGGAATTCCGAAGCTGCTCTCCCCCGAGCTTTTGAAGGTGCTCTGCGAGATGGGTCACAGCGACCGCATCGTCATCGGCGACGGCAATTTCCCCGCCGAGACCATGGGAAAAAATGCGAAGGTGATTCGCTATGACGGCCAGGACATCCCCGCCCTGCTGGATGCGATCCTGACTGTATTCCCCCTGGATACCTATGTGGATCAACCTGTCAGCCTCATGGAGCTGATGGAGCGCGACAAGGGGCGCGTGGCCACCCCCATCTGGGATGAGTACAAGGCCATCGTAGCTCGTCACGACGACCGCGGCGCCGACGCCGTCGGCACGATTGAGCGCTTCGCCTTCTACGAGGAAGCCAAGAAGTGCTACGCCGTCATCGCCACGGGAGAGAGCGCGATTTACGCCAACGTTATTTTGCAGAAGGGCGTTGTAACTGAGTAAGACGGAGGTTTCGCATGAAAAAGCTGGTTGTCGCCCTTCTTTGCGGTCTGCTTCTGCTATCAGCATCGGCCTGTCAGACTCCCGAGGGGCACTATGAGAAACAAAAAGACCTGTACGACGACGTGGTCGAGGATTATCGGGATCTGCTGGTTCGCAGGCAGGCGGGGGAGAAACTTTCACCTCCCGATACCGAGGGGATGGATGCCCGCGAGGCCGCCATCGCCGAGGCTCTGTACACCGTGGCGGATACCTGCCCCTCTCCTGCGGGCATGGGCTACGCCTTCAAGGACATGGACGGAAACGGAACCCCTGAGCTTTTCCTGTTGGCTACCAGCTCTCCCATCCGCGCCATTCTGACTCTGTCCGACGGAGAGCCTGTTCTGCTTTGCCACACGGCGGGAGCCACGGATTTTTGGCACTGCTGGTGGGATGAGACGCTCCTCTACTCCATCGAGGCCGAGTCCGACACTGGGAGGACGGATACCTACTACACGGCTCGCGTGGAAGGGGATCGGTTGGTGTACGACGAAGTTTTCGGCGGCGAGTGGGATGGAGACGGAAACCATATCCGCTACTATCGGGAAACCGACGGTGTCCGCACCGATATTGATTATATGGAGTTCCAAGTGTTGGTAAAGGATCACCGCGCCCTTCAAGAGGTAGGCGGCGGGCAGATCGTCAAGTGGAACACCCCGCGCATCATTCCCGCCCTGCCCTCCGAGGGAGGCGAGGAGATTCCCGGTGCGGATTTTTCAAGTTATGAAGCAATCAAGTCTACCTTCAAGGCGATGCTGACTGATATGCCCAAGAGATCCGAGGCGGATTGGCTTCTTGGAAACTGCGACGGGCTGTTTGCCTTTGCGTCCGATGCGGATTACGACACGTACAGCCACCTGTGGTACCTTGCTTACACCTGCCGACCCGGGACAGACAATCGCTTTTCCCCTTTCCCGGAAAACGGTGTCGAGGACTACGGCTTCGCCGAGGCTGACCTGAACGGAGACGGGCAGGACGAGCTGATCCTCTTGACCGACACCTACAAAATCCTGGCCATCTTCACTACGGTGGATGGGCGGGTGATTCCCGTGGATGATTTCATGACCTTCTGCCGTCGATACGGCTTGGTCGGTATGTCGGCTGACAGGGCGCTTTGGAACACCCGTTACGCAGCCTCGGGTGGGGGATACGAGTGGGTGGTCTTGGAAATCACCGAACAGGGCGTGCTGGAGGAGCGGTTGATCTTTGGAGATCTATGGACAGCGACCACCCATGAATTTTTCAAGGTTGAGAATGGCCAGCGAACCGCCATCACCGAGGAAGAGTACGACGCTCTGGTCGGCTCCTATTCAAACCCCGACTTAGATAAGGGCGAGAGTATCCGCGTAAACGGCGGACTGACTTTTATCCCATTGATTCAACCGGAAAAATAAAGGGGATCTCTACATATTTAGTACATGAAAAGCGGCGAGAAGATTTTTCGTGTGATGAATTTTTAGAGATTCCCCTAACACAATCGCCGCGTACAAATTTGTACGCGGCGGTTGTTGTTTTTCGTGTGTCATTTCTCATTTCTCCAAAGTCCGCACCATGCGTGTGGTGACCGTCTCGGGGTGCTTGTCGGCCGGGGACAACAGCGCTCCTACGAGCGACCGCGATGGAGGCGCGGAGAGGCTACTTTGTCATATGTCAAAATCCGGGATAACGCCGCTATGAACGTAGTCAACGATTTTCATAGCCTCTTTTCTGGCGCGCGCGATGCCCTCGGAGGAATTCATCCAAGTATAAGTCGGATCGTAGCCATGTCGT
>JAZQXS010000037.1:0-20138 GCA_045633025.1 Eubacteriales bacterium
AGCCGCAACCTCCTCAACCGGCGCAGGCTCTACGGGGAGCTCCATGGTCTGCTGAACAAACTCTTCCACGGACGTCGGCTCTGCCACCGTCATTTCCTGTACGTCGGAAGTAGCTTCAGCAACCGCAGCTTCCTCCACAGCCGCCAGATCCTCGGAAGGCGCCTCCGCTTCTGCGGGAGCTGACTCGGCCGTCTTTACGGCGGGAGCATCCTCGGCGGAAGCATCCGCGATAGGAGCAACCTCCGCCGTGGGCGCAACCGCCTCCTCGACTTTCTCCACCACAGCAGCTTCAACCGTGGGCTCTTTAACAATCACAGCCGTCTCAACCGCAGGCTCAACCGCGGTCACCTCCGCTTCAACCTCCCGTGCCTCGGGAACAAGCAGCTCCGCCTTTTCGGCCTCAGCCTCAACAGGATTGACCTCTGCAGGCTTGTCAGCCGCCTTCTTCTTTCTGTCCGCCGTCAGCTTTTCCAGCTTCTTGAGCATCTTGGCCGCCGCCTTCTCTGTGGCCTCGGCCAGGGTCTTGCCCGAATCGTTCAAGCTGATCTTGACCAGCTTACCCTTTGCATCCTTGTACTTCATGGTGCAGGCCGCCACGGGACGGGCGTTGGGCGCGTTGGGGGGAGTCTGACCGTAGGTCGGCTCATCCAATCCCCATTCGCGGCAGTAGGCCGCCAAAGCATCCTGCATGGGCTGAAGCACAGCCTCGGGCTCAGCGGGAACCGAAACAGCCTCGGCCAAAGCCTCCTCCGAAAGGGAAGCCTCCACGGCGGGAGCTTCGGCAGGAATCTCGGCAGGCGTTTCCACGGGAGTCTCCTCCGCATCCGCCTCAACGGCAGTGGCGTCCACTGCTTCGTCAGCCTCCTCCCGAACAGGCTCCTGTACTGCGAAAGCCGCCTCGGGAGCGGGCAGATCAGCCGGGGTCTCAGGCTCCTCCAGCGCCACGGCAGGGCTCTCTGCGAACGCAGGCGCGGTCAGCGAATCGTAATCAAAGGCTTCGATATCAGCGGGTAAGCACTTGGGTTCAATGCCAAGCTGGCGCAGAATAAAAGCGCGGATCAGCGTATCGTTCTGACAGGAATCCAGATAGATCGCGCCAACCAAGCTCTCGAAAACATCCGCATAGGCCTTTTCCCCGTCCCGACGGAGCTCGGCGTCCCGATTCTGCGCCCGCAGATAGCGAGCCAATCCCATAGCCTTGATACGATCGGTCAGATAGCGGTTGCAGACGTAGTGGGATCGCATGTCGGTAAACTGCTCCACCGTCCGCATGAAAAACAAACCGTCATCCAGCATATGGGCGTACTTGGACATGAAATAGTTGGTAACGTGGTAGTTCATCAGGGTATCGCCGTAAAACTCCAGCACCTCGTTATCGGGCGCTTCGGGGTCGATCTTCAGATAGGTTTTGCGGGTCAGGACCTGAATGAGCAGGCGCTTGTCATTGAAAGTATAGCCGATGGCCTCCTCAATGCGGCGGATGGCCTCGGTATTTTGCAGGGTCAGCATAGGATAATTCCTCCGTTTGATCGGGCAGAGGGATGCGTGCCTCATTTGATGTAGGATTCAAAAAAGGGCGCGCCGTCGAAAACAGACCCGCCTCGCACCGTCTGCCGAATCCGCGCCGACCGCCATATATGCCATGCCGCCAAATCTGCGGCAGAGGCGGGGCGCGCGACCCGACAGGGAACGAGAGCAGCCGTGTCTGTACACAGGCGCGATCACCGCGGCGGTTCTTATAGTTCTCATATAGAACGGCTTCGCCGCGGGAGCGCTGAGCCGCGCCGCCCTTCGCATCCATCGGGCGAACGAAACAGCCGAGCGCTCATTGATTCGAACGCAGAGAAATCCATAGATCGGAACAGCATTCCGATCTGCGCCGCAGAAGTAGCGGCGTTCTCTGCATTCGAACGGCATTATTGTACCACAGAATCGGAAATCTGTCAAGGGAGATACCGCCCTTATGTCGATTTTCGTCGCCTTTGTCCAGAAAAATTTACAAGTAGCTCTTGCATCCGTCATAGAAATATGGTATAATGAATAAGTAATTCTTTGCAACTCTCCCATTTCGTTCTTTTCAGAAAGGAATTTCATCATGACAGCAATCAAAATTTACGACAAGCCCCTGACTACCGTTTCTGCTCTTCTGACCGCTATCGACGCAGGCGAGCTGGACGCCACGCTGGACGCGCTGGGCTCCGCAGGCGGCGCTCAAGCGCAGCGTATCCGCATCAAGACGCTGGTGAATGACTTTGTATCCCTGTACGGCGCTGACCGCGAGGTCGCTCTCCTGACCGTTTCCGGCAGAAGTGAGCTGTCGGGTAACCATACCGACCACAACTTCGGATGCGTCATCGCCGCCTCCATCAGCTTGGACGTGCTGGCCGTCGCCTCTCCCCGCGCGGATGGGATCATCCGCCTCAAGAGCGAGGGCTTTGACGAGGATGTGGTGGTTCTTGCGGATTCCAAGACACCCGATCCCGCTAAGTTCGGCCAGTCCTCCGCTCTGATTGCCGGCGTTTGCGTCGGCTTGGAGGACGCCGGATACACCGTCGGCGGCTTCGACGCCTGCACCACCTCCAACGTATTTAAGGGCTCCGGTCTCTCCTCCTCCGCCGCCTTTGAGGATATGGTAGGTACCATTGAATCTCACCTTTACAACAATGGCAAGGTAGACGAGGTCACCATCGCCAAGATCGCCCAGTTCTCCGAGAATCAGTTCTTCGGTAAGCCCTGCGGCCTGATGGATCAGGTCGCCTGCGCCGTCGGCGGCATCGTGGCTATCGACTTTGCCGATCCCTCCGCCCCCGTGATCGAGGCTCTGCCCTTCGATATGACCGCGGCCGGCTACCACCTCTGCATCGTCAATACGGGCGGAAATCATGCCGACCTCACCGATGATTACGCCGCTGTTCCCGCCGAAATGAAGGCCGTGGCCGCCCATCTGGGTCAGCCCGTTCTACGCAAGACGGATAAGCAGGCTGTTATCGAGGCCATCCCCGCCCTCCGCAAGACCGTCGGCGACCGCGCCATTCTCCGCGCCCTCCACTTCTTCAACGAGAACGAGCGCGTAGCCCGGCAGAAAGCCGCCCTCCGAACCGCGATCGATGCCACCGATACGGTTACCCGCGATGCTGCCGTAGACGCTTACTTTGACGGCGTTCTGTCCTCCGGTAAGTCCTCCTACTGCTATCTCCAGAACGTGTATACCACGAAGAACGTATCCGAGCAGGGTCTCTCCCTGGCGCTCTGCCTCTGCGAGCAGGTACTGGGCGGCAAGCGCGCCGCGTACCGTGTCCACGGCGGCGGATTTGCCGGTACCGTTCAGGCATACGTTCCCGAGGAGCTGGTGGAGACCTTCACGGCAACCATGAACGCCGCCTTCGGCGAAGGCGCGACCTACGATCTCAAGATCCGTCCCGTCGGCGCCGCCAGAATTTTCTGATCGCTCGACCATAGCCTCTGATCACATTGAATTTTCCGGGGAGCTTATCCCCGAACCGCACTGGAACCCTTCTGTACAGAAGGGTTCCGCCCTTCCAAACACTTTCAATAATTGTCAAAAGCATGACAAGGAGTATGTATGTTTTCCCCCAATCGAAAAACGCCCCGGCTCCAGGAGCCCGCAGGGAAGGAGCCCAAGCCGCTGTCATCCACCGTTAAAAAAAGAATGTGGACGACTCTGGCGCTGACTTTTGCTCTGCTGTTTATTTACTATGGCTGTATCACGCTCGGCTTCGCCAAACCGGTCATGATTGTGTATTTCGTAGCCTTTGCCGCCATCATCATCGGCTACCTGGCGTACAACCGAGGCTTTATCAACAAGGATGTAACCGTGGATATGCTCCCCGCTGAATGGAGCGACGAGAAGAAGCAAGCCTTTGTCGAGAGCAACCGTGTACGCGCCGAGAGATCCCGCTGGATGGTCGTGCTCATCATTCCGTTCGTAGTCGTCTTCATGTGCGAAGCCTTGTACCTGTTCGTGTGGGATGGCTATTTGGCTAATTTGTTTAAAGGGTAAATTCGCCATGTCCTACCGTCTCTGTACCCTGTATTCCGGCTCAACCGGAAACGCCGCCTACCTGGAAACCCGCGGCGCCCGTATCCTGATCGATGCCGGGAAATGCACCCGAACCCTCATCCAATCTCTGCGTGGTATCGGCGTGGACGTGGATACGCTGGATGCCATTTTCATCACCCACGAGCATGGCGATCATATCGCCTCCTTGGAGGTGTTGGCCAAGAAACACCCCATCCCCGTCCATATCCTGCTCAAATCCGCCCAGAAATACGCTCACAATCCCCCCGAGGCGCTTTGCAGCTGCTTCGTGATCCATCCGTCCGCTCCCTTTTCGGTGCAGGTCGGCGACGTGACCGTGACGGCCTTCTCCACGCCTCATGACAGCCGCGCCTCCGTTGGCTACCGGTTCTCCTTTCCCGACGACGCCTGTACCGTCAACGTGGGACTTGCCACCGACATAGGCTACGTCACCGAGGACATCCGACAAGGTCTTATCGGATGCGAGTCTGTGATCCTGGAGTCCAATCATGACGAAGACATGCTCATGTACGGCCCCTACCCTTACGACCTCAAGCTCCGCATCCGCGGAAAGCGTGGCCATCTTTCCAACCGCGATTGCGCCGATTTCGCCGCAGAGCTGGCAGGACAGGGAACCAGTAAATTCCTTTTGGCTCACTTGAGTGAGGAAAACAACCATCCGGATATGGCCTTTGACGAGACGTTTTCGGCCTTGGCCGGCTATGAAACCACCTTGCGCGTCGCATCCCCCAACGACGTCACCATGCTGGTAGGCGAGGCGGATCGCCCCCTGCCCGCACCGTCCCAACACCAACTCATCCAAGGAGAGGTCTGCCTATGATGCCCCAAACCGTTCGTTTCATCACCGTCGGCAGCTTGAAGGAAGCCTACCTCCGCGAGGCCGCCGCCGAATACAAGAAACGCCTCTCCGGTCTCTGCCGCGTGGAGGAGATCGAGCTGAAGGAGGTTCGCCTCCCCGAGGATCCCTCCGAGGCTGAGATCAAAAAAGCCTTATCCGAGGAGGCCAAAGCCATTTTGGCGGCTATCCCTCCCCGCGCTTACCCCGTCGCGCTCTGCGTGGAAGGGAAGCAAATGTCCTCTCCCGACTTGTCCCGCAAGCTGGAGGCGATCACATCCGAAACAGGAGAGCTCTGCTTCATCATCGGCTCATCCCACGGGCTCGCCCCCGAGGTCAAAGCCGCCGCCAAGCTGCGGCTGTCGGTGTCCGAGCTGACCTTTCCCCACCAGCTCATGCGGGTGATCCTGTACGAAGCGGTGTATCGGTGCTACCAGATCGCCAAGGGGTCGAAGTACCATAAATAATTTTTAAGGAGATTCAACCATGACCAAACAAGAAGCAAGAGCGCGGGCCAAAGCCCTTGTGGCTCAGATGACGGTCGAAGAAAAAGCGTCTCAGCTCCTTTATAATGCCCCCGCCATCGAAAGGCTGGGTATCCTTGATTATAACTGGTGGAACGAGGCCTCCCACGGTGTCGCCAGAACCGGTATGGCCACGGTGTTCCCTCACGCCATCGCCCTTGCGTCTACTTTTGACCCGGCTTTGCTTGAGCAGGTGGGCGACGCCGTCTCTACCGAGGCGCGAGCCAAATACAACAGCAATTTCGCCCAGGGCGACCGCGATATCTTCAAGAACCTGACCTACTGGACCCCCAATATCAACATCTTCCGAGATCCCCGCTGGGGTCGCGGCCAGGAGACCTTCGGAGAGGATCCCTACCTCACCGCCACCCTGGGCGTGGAGTACATCAAGGGCTTGCAGGGCGAGGGAGAATTTCTTAAATCCGCCGCCTGCGCCAAGCATTTTGCAGGGCATTCGGGTCCCGAGAGACTCCGCCATACCTTCGACGCGCAGATCAGCGAGCACGACCTGTGGGAGACCTATCTGCCCGCCTTTGAGTGGACCGTCAAGGCGGGGGTCAAGGGCGTCATGGGCGCCTACAACCGTACCAACGGCGAGCCCTGCTGCGCCAGCAAGACACTGATGCAGGACATACTGCGCGGACAATGGGGCTTCGACGGGTATTACGTATCCGACTGCGGCGCGCTGGCGGACATCTGCAACAGCCACCACGTCACCGCTACCATGCCCGAGGCGGCGGCCATGGCTCTGAAGGCGGGATGTCAGCTCAACTGCGGCGACACCTTCCGCCATCTGATGGACGCCTACGAAATGGATCTCATCACCGAGGAGGACATTACCGAGGCGGCTGTCCAACTCTATGAAATTCGCTTCCTTCTGGGCGAGTTCGAGGAGACCCGCCCCTATTCCGATATCCCCTTCGACAAGGTGGAGTGCGACGAGCACCGCGACCTCAACCTCAAGGCCGCCGAGGAGTGCCTGGTGCTTCTGAAAAATGACGGCATCCTGCCGCTAAACCCGAACGAGCCTCACAAGATCGCCGTGATTGGCCCCAACGCCATGTCCACCGTCGCCCTGGAAGGGAACTACAACGGCATTGCCGCCGAGTATATCACGGTAGCCGACGGTATGCGCCGCGTGTTCGCCAACTCCTCGGTTCGCGTGGCCAAGGGAAGCAACATCTGGAAGGACAACAAAAACGATTGGGGCGGCTTCGCCAATATGATCTCGGACGGCGTGTCCTACGCCAAGGGCGCGGATACCACCGTTTTGGTTCTGGGTCTGGACTGCAACATCGAGGGCGAGGAGATCCCCTTTGAGAACGACTTCTTCGACGGAGGCGATAAGAAACAGCTCTACCTCCCCACCACCCAAATGAGATTGGCCGAGGCGGTCTGTGACGCTTGCGACAACGTCATTGTGGTGGTTCTGGCGGGCAGCGCCGTGGATCTCGGCGAAAAGCTCACGAGCCGCGCCAAGGCCATCATCCACGGCTGGTATCCCGGCGCTGTGGGCGGATTGGCTGTCGCAAGACTCATAGCCGGTCAGTATTCCCCCAGCGGAAAGCTCCCCCTCACCTTCTACCATGGAACCGACGAGCTCCCCGCCTTTACCGATTACAACATGACCAACCGCACCTACCGCTACTTCACCGGCAAGCCCCTGTACCCCTTCGGCTATGGCCTGTCCTATACCTCCTTCCGCTATTTCGACGTGAGAATGACCGGCGAGACGGACGACGCATACGAGATCGCCTTTACTTTGGAAAATACGGGGGATATGGAGGGCATCGAAAAGGTGCAGGTCTACGCCGCCTATACCGATTCCAGAACCCCTACCCCCACCTACCAGCTTTGCGGTCTGAAGGCCGTCAAGCTCGGCGCAGGTGAAAAAACCACCGCAACGCTTCAAGTCAACAAATACTGGACCTCCGCCGTCCTCGACGACGGCGCTAGAGTCGAGCCCAACGGCACGTTGATCCTGTACGTCGGCGGACACCAACCCGACGAGAGAAGCCGTGAGCTTCTGGGCGATGACTTGACTGCCATCACCATCCAGGCATGATCTGAAATGAATCCCCCAAAACGCGGAGACAAGTCTGCCCCCCAAGCAAGACTTGCCTCCGCGTTTTCATCTTTTGTACTGTAAATCTTGAAAGCAAATTCGTTCTAAGGATTCGTATGATCTGAATCTTCCTTTATTCATGGTTCCGCTGACCTTTTCGCCTCACTCCGCATACCCTGTAATGTGACAGGTATCGACACCCCGTCACCAAAGCCCCCGAAAGGAGTGATCGCTATGTCCCAAACTTCCAATCTCCAAACGCCCGCCCGTCGCTTTTCCGTCATCGGGGGAGACGGGCGCATGACCCATTTGGCCGAGCGCCTGGCAGAGGAGGGCTTCTCCGTCCGTCTGCTGGGATGCGGAGAGGATTGCATTCCTCGCAACGGAAAAGGCGAGGATCTGTGTATCTGTACGACCCTGCAAAAGGCGGCCGAAGATACCTCCGCCCTCATTCTCCCCCTTCCTGTATCCCGCGACGGGAAAACCGTCCATTGTCCCCGCGACCCCGCTTGCGTCGTGACGCTGGATGAGATAGCCGACTTGATGAACAGAACGCATACCATGACCCTGTTCGGCGGAAAGATCCCCCCGGAGCTCCGTTTGGCCATCTCGCAAGCCGATGCGCGCGTGACAGACTACTACGATAGCCCGGTTCTCCAGCTTCGCAACGCCTACATCACCGCGGAAGCGGCGCTCATGACGGCGATGGAGCTGACGGATCACACGTTGCGGGATTCCTCGGTGGCCGTTCTTGGCTACGGCCGCATCGGAAAATACCTCGCCCGTCTGCTCCACGCGATGGGCGCCAGCGTTACCGTCTGCGCAAGACGGGAGGAAAGCCTGTTCGAGGCGGCCGCGGAGGGCTGTCATCCTTTGCTCATCACAGAAAACACGCCCATGAACGGCCTTCACCCCCTCTCGCACGATCACGCCATTCTCTTCAACACCATCCCCGCCCACGTTCTGACCAAAGATCTATTGTACGGTTTGGAGCCGAACACCCTGCTTATAGACCTGGCCTCGGATCCCTTCGGCGTATGCGACGGGGAAGTACGGGAGGTTACCGCCCGAAACGGCCTGCGCTACCTCCGCGCCCCTTCGCTCCCCGGAAGCTACGCGCCGCGGAACGCCGGACGCATCATCGCAGAATGCATTCTGGATTGGTCGGCTCCTGCGGAAGCCCCCCGTTCCATCCCAACCGAAGGAGGTTTGCAGGTATGATCGGTTACGCCCTTTGCGGTTCCTTCTGTACCCTGTCCAAATCGGTGGAAATCCTCACCCGCCTTCGGGAAACGGGCTACGAGATCCTGCCCATCATGAGCGAGATCACCGCGACCACCGACACCCGCTTTGGAAGAGCCTCTGATTTTATTTGGCAGATCGAGGATATTTGCGGACGAAAGATCGTGCGCACCGTCCCCGATGCCGAGCCCCTGGGTCCCGGTATTCCCTTGAAGGCGCTCTTGATCTGTCCCTGCACGGGAAATACCCTGGCTAAGATGGCGAACGGGATCACCGATACCCCCGTTTGCATGGCGGCGAAAGCGCACCTCCGTTCCGACCGTCCGCTGGTCATTACCTTGGCCAGCAACGATGCGCTCTCCGCCAATCTCCGCAACATAGGCACCCTGCTCTCCCGCAAGAACGTTTATTTTACGCCCCTGCGCCAGGATGATCCCGTATCCAAGCCCCACTCCCTGGTGGCCGATTTTGATCAGGTTCCGAATTCCCTCCGAGCGGCTTTGGAGGGAAAGCAGATTCGGCCGTTGTTTGTTTGAATATTTCTTTTCGGATATTTATTAACAAAAAATTCATACAATTTTCTCCGAAATATGCTATAATAAGAGCGATATCTGTGCATCCCTTGAAAAAAGGTTTCATGCACGCAAATACATCGTACATATTCGGAGGTAATTATGGCAGAATTGAAAATGTTGGCTATCGACCTCGGCGCGTCCAGCGGTCGCGGTATCGTCGGTTCTTTTGACGGAGAGAAGCTCACGCTCCGTGAAAATCACCGTTTCTCCAACGATCCCATGTTCGTGAACGGTCGGTTCACCTGGGACATCCTGCGTATTTATTTTGAAATTAAAAACTCCATCACCAAGACCGTTATCGACGGCGACAACGTCACCTCGATGGGTATTGACACCTGGGGCGTGGACTACGGTCTGATCGACAAGAATGGCCGTTTGATGGCAAACCCCACCCACTACCGCGATACCCGTACCGTCGGCATCACCGACTACATGGAGCCCATCGTGTCGGCCAAGGAGGTCTACAAGACCACCGGTATCCAGGCCATTGATTTCAACACCTTGAATCAGCTCGCCGCCGAGATGCGCGCCGATCCGGATATGCTGAACAGAGCCGAGCGTATGCTCTTCATCCCCGATCTGCTCAACTACTTCCTCACCGGCAAGATGGCCACCGAATATACCATCGCATCCACCGGTATGATCCTGGACGCCGCCAAGCGCGACTTCGCGTATAACCTCACCGATAAGCTGGGCATCAAGCGCGAGCTCTTCTCCCCCATCGTTCAGCCCGGTCACAACCTCGGCGCTCTTCTGCCCTCCATCACCGATGAGGTCGGCAAGAACAACATCAACGTCTACACCGTTGCATCCCATGACACCGCCTCCGCCGTCATGGCCGTTCCTTCTCAGGCAGAGGACTTCATCTATATCAGCTCCGGCACCTGGTCTCTGATGGGTATGGAGCTGCCCCAGCCCCTCATCAACGACGATACCTGCGCCGCCAACTTCACCAACGAGGGCGGTATCAACGGTACCATCCGCTTCCTCAAGAACATCATGGGTCTGTGGATCATCCAGGAGTCCCGCCGTCAGTGGAAGCGCGAGGGCAAGGATTACAGCTTCGCGCAGATGGAGGCCTGGGCAAAGGAAGCAACTCCCTTCCAGTCCCTCATCAACCCCGACGACGCATCCTTCAACACCCCCGGCAATATGCCCGAGAAGATCCGCGAGTTCTGCCGCAAGACCGGTCAGCACGTTCCCGAGACCGTGGGCGAGGTCGTTCGTTGCATCTACGAAACCCTGTCCTTGATCTATCGCCACACCCTGGAGGGTATCCAGGCTCTGCGCGGTAAGAAGGCTACCATGATCAACGTGGTGGGCGGCGGTACCAAGGATCACTTCCTCTCCCAGATGACCGCCGATGCTTGCGGTCTGGAGGTTTCTGCCGGTCCCGAGGAGGCTACCTCCATCGGTAACCTGCTGGCTCAGATGATGGCCGTCGGCGCGATCAAGGATCTCTCCGAGGCGCGTCAGGTCGTTGCCAACTCCTTTGAGGTCAAGCATTACACGCCCTGCGCCGACCGTTCGGCCTGGGACGAGGCATACGGCCGTTTCTGTAAGCTTCTGTAAGATCTCGATCCTTCCGCATCGTTCGGCGGTTCGAATATCCACCGGACGGCGCGGAAGGTCTTTTGACTGTCACGGCTCAAACCGTACCGTTTTGTAAAATAACCGATACACAGAAAGGTATATAGACTATGAAAGAATCTCTGTACGGCGAATTGACCGTCATCGGCATGAAAGGCAGCGAATCCTTTGTGGAGCGCGTGGATGCCTACCTCAAGGAATGGCGCCGTCACGGTGCTGAAGACACCTATCTGGCTCACGCGTCCGCTCCCCGCTTTGGCTCGGGCGAAGGTAAGGCCGTCATTAAGGAATCCATGCGCGGGCAGGATATCTACATCTACTGTGACGTTTTCAACTACGGCGTCACCTATAAGCTCCACAATATGATCGTCCCCATGAGTCCCGACGATCATTACGCCGACCTCAAGCGCATCATCGCCGCTATTGGCGGTAAGGCTCGCCGTATCACCGTCATTATGCCCATGCTCTATGAGGGTCGCCAGCATAAGCGCACCACCCGAGAGTCTTTGGACTGCGCCATCATGCTCCAGGAGCTGGTCAAGATGGGTGTTTCCAACATCATTACCTTTGACGCTCACGACCCCCGCGTGGCGAACGCCATTCCTCTGTCCGGCTTCGATAACGTCATGCCCAACTACCAGATGATCAAGGCGCTGGTCAAGAATGTGCCCGACGTGATCATCGACAAGGATCACATGGTCATGATCTCCCCCGATGAGGGCGCTATGGGACGTTGCATCGTCTACTCCAACAGCCTCTCCATCGACGTGGGTATGTTCTACAAGCGCCGCGACTACTCCACCATCGTCAACGGCAAGAACCCCATTCTGGAACACAAGTACTTGGGTCAGGATCTGGAAGGGAAGGACGTCATCATCGTGGACGATATGATCTCCTCGGGCGGCTCCCTGCTGGACGTCGCAACCCAGTTGAAGAAGGTGTATGGCGCCAAGCGCGTTTTCAACTTCGCTACCTTCGGCCTGTTTACCGATGGCTTCGAGGCCTTTGACAAGGCCTACGAGGAGGGGATCATCGACAAGATCTTCACCACCAACCTGGTCTACCGTAAGCCCGAGATCATGGAAAAGCCTTGGTACGTTGAGGTCAATATGGCCAAGTACGTCGCCTACATCATCGACACCCTCAACCATGACACCACAATCTCCAACCTGCTCGATCCCAACGCCCGCATTGCCGCCCTGCTGGAAAAGCACCGCGCCGAGCTGAGCGATCAGGGACAAATGGCGATGGATTTCAACAAGTAATCTCATCCGGAGACCCTCCCCGCGGGAGGGTCTCCTTTCATATTTTCAGGAGGCTATCCGTCTTCTCATGCCGCTTCATTTTTCTGTGAGAAATTTCACAAAAAAAGTTGACTTTCCGGCGAAAACATGGTATAATTTATAAGGTTCTATCCATTTTGAAATTTTACCCGAAAGGAAAATCATACCATGAAAAAAACAACTTTGAAGAATTACGCCCGCCTCCTGGCTGAGTGCGGTGTGGCCGTCAAGAAGGGAGACACCGTCATTGTCCAGGCCTCTCTGGATCAGCCCGAATTTATCGCTATGTGCGTGGAAGCCTGCTATAAGCAGGGCGCCGCCCGCGTTATGGTTGAGTGGAGCTACCAGCCCCTCGCGAAGCTCCACTACCGCTACCGCAGCATCAAATCCTTGTCCGTGGTAGATGAGATCGAACGCGCCAAGCTCCAGTACCGTCTGGATCATAATCCCGCCATGCTCTATATCATGTCCGACGATCCTGACGGTCTCAAGGGCATCAACCAGGAAAAGATCTCCAAGGCCTCCAAGGCTCGTTTTCCCGTCATCAAGCCCTTCCGCGACGCCATGGACAATAAGTATAAGTGGTGCATCGCGGCCGTTCCCGGCGAGGCGTGGGCAAAGAAGGTATTCCCCGGCATCCGTACCACCACCGCCGTGGAGAACCTCTGGAACGCGATCCTGTTCACCTCGCGCGTCATCGACAAGGCCGGAAACGATCTGGATCCCGTCGCCGAGTGGAAGGCGCACAACGAGAGCTTCCGCAACCGTTGCGAGTTTCTCAACAACCTCCACATCAAAACGCTGGAATATAAGTCCGCCAACGGCACCGATTTCACCGTAGAAATGATTCCAGACGGCATCTTCTGCGGCGGCAGCGAGCACACCCTGGGCGGCGAGGAGTTCAACCCCAACATCCCCTCCGAGGAGATCTTCACCTCCCCCAAGGCCGGCCACGCCGAGGGTCTTGTTGTCGCGTCCCTGCCTCTGTCCTACCGCGGCGAGCTCATCGAGAACTTCTCGGTTCGTTTTGAGGGCGGCCGCGCCGTCGAGGTCAAGGCCGAGAAGGGCGAGGATCTGCTCAAGCAGATGATCTCCATGGACGAGGGAGCCGCCCGATTGGGCGAGTGCGCGCTGGTGCCTTACGCATCCCCCATCCGTGAGAGCGGCATCACCTTCTACGAGACGCTGTTCGACGAGAACGCCGCCTGCCACCTGGCCTTGGGCAGCGGATTTACCAACTGCATCAAGGACTACGACAAGTACTCCCTGGAAGAGCTCCACGCCATGGGCATCAACGAGTCCATGATCCATGTGGACTTCATGATCGGTACCGATGACCTGTCCATCACGGCCATCACCGAAAGCGGCGAGCGCGTAGCCATCTTTACAGACGGCAACTGGGCGTTTTAAAAGAAACCTCTAAAGGACACCTCTAAAAGCCAAACGACACATTTTTAATGACAAGGAGCTCCGCTATGATCGTTCATGATTATACCTTCCGCGCCGCTACCCCCGTTTGGGAGGTCGGCACCGCCAAAACCCCGAACCACACCGTCAGCTTCGTCGCAGATATTCCTGCAACCGACAAGCCTGTCACCGTGTCTGCCGCCGCATCCTGCGCGTTCGTATTGATGGTCAACGGCGAGTACGTCGCCCACGGCCCCGCACGTTGCTGTCACGGCTTCTTCCGCGTGGATGAATATGATATTTCCAAGTACCTGACCAAAGAAATCAACCGCGTGGCCTTCCGCGTGGCCAGCTACAACCGCTACTCTTACTCCTACCTCAACCAGCCCGGCTTTCTGTGCGCCGAGATCTCTGTTGCCGATGAGATCGTAGCCGCCACCGGCCGTAACGGCTTCACCGCATACCCTGTGGCCGAGCGTGTCAACAAGGTGCAGGAATATTCCTTCCAGCGTACGTACGTGGAAACCTACAAGCTGGAGGAGGGCGCATTCGAGTATGAGGTCAGTCCCGAGTCCGCGGCCATCCCCGTTCCGGTTGAAGCCGCCGTCGCTGGGCACTTCATCTGCCGCGATATTCCTTATAACGACGACGAAAACGATTATCCCGTAGCCGTCATCCACCGCGGCCGTCTGGAATACAACCGCGGAGACGAAAATCCCAACGAGAGCCTGGAATATGACTCGGGCTTCGCTGTCAATTGCTGGAAATCCAAGGATCAAGTCAACGTAACCGAGTCTCCCGCCGCCATTGCCATGGAGGCCAACACCTATGTCGATATCGCTTTCGAACGGAATACCACGGGCATCTTCGCGTTCGACCTGGAAACCAAGACCGACGGAGAGCTGTTCATCCTGTTTTCCGAGGTTCTGCGCGACGAGCAGATCTATCTGGGCAGCCTGCCCTCCACCTCCAACGTTCTGGCTGTGGTCGCTAAGGCAGGGAAGTACCGTATGCAATGCGCTATGCCTCACACCATGAAATACGCCCGGATCCTGGCCACCGGATCGGCTATGAAGGTGTCCAATCTGCTCCTGCGTCACATCGCCTACCCCATGACCGCCATCCGCACCCGCTTCATTGGCGAAGACGAGGATATGAAGCGCATCTACGATGCCGCTTTGGAGACCTTCCGCGCCAACTCGGTGGATATCTACATGGACTGCCCCTCCCGCGAGCGCGCGGGCTGGCTGTGTGACAGCTTCTTTACCTCCCGCGTAGAGCGCGTACTGACCGGCGCCTCGGTGCTGGAGCGCGCATTCCTTCAGAACTTCATCCTTCCCGATCATTTTGATCATCTCCCCCAAGGTATGCTCCCTATGTGCTACCCCTCCGATCATCCCAACGAGAACTTTATTCCCAACTGGGCTATGTGGTACGGCGTGGAGCTCTTTGAGTATTTCCGCCGTACGGGAGACCGCGCCTTCGTGGATAGCGCCAAGGAGCGGATGTACGATCTGCTGGCTTACTTCAAGCCCTTCGAAAACGAGTTCGGCCTGCTGGAAAAGCTGGAAAAATGGGTATTCGTGGAGTGGTCCAAATCCAATGATCTGGTGCAGGATCTGTCCTTCGCCTCCAATATGCTCTACGCCCGCCTGCTGAACGATATGGGTCTCCTGTATGATGATCCGTCCCTTGTGGATAAGGCCGAGGCGGTTCGCAAGGCCATCCGCGAGCTTTCCATGACTGAATCCGGCTTCTTCTGCGATAACGCGCACCGCATCGACGGTAAGCTGGTTCTGTCGGGTGAGCGTACCGAATCCTGCCAGTATTACGCCTTCTTCTGCGACGTGGCTACCCCCGAGACCTATCCCGAGCTGTGGAACACCCTCGTCAAGGATTTCGGCTACAACCGAAAGGAAACGGGTCTGTATCCCGAAATCTGGCCGGCCAATGCCTTCATCGGCAACTATCTGCGCTTGGATCTTCTCAACCGCAACGGTCTGAAGAACGAGCTCTACGACAACATCAAGGGCTACTTCACCTACATGGCCGATACGACCGGTACCTTGTGGGAGCATGACGGTCCCTGGGCAAGCTGCAACCACGGTTTTGCCTCTCACGTCATCTACTGGATGAATGAGCTCGGCTTGATCGCGCACGATTAAGGAGCGATCCATGCCCCAAGAAAACAAGCATTCTGTCGGCTTCTCTGTCATGCTCGTCCGCGCCGTTGTTGCCTTTCTCCTTTTGGCGCTTCTGTTGGGGCTTCTGCATTGGTGGGGCTATGATTCCTACCGTGACGTAGCCGAATGGGCAGAGCCCGGGAACCACGAGGTTCTCCTCTACAACGGGGAAGCATACCGCCGCGTGGGGCGCATCGGAAAATCCGGCTTGACCAAATCCAAATATCCCTTGGACGAGATCATCGGCCAGGTTAAGGATGACGGTGTCCCCGTTACCACCGAAGCCGCTACGACCGCAGAGCCGGACGAGGACGAATACCTGCCCATAGACGATCCCGAGCTGTGGGAGGAAACCGAGACTCTGCCGGAGTCGGTAGAGCCCCCCGCTGGAGCCTCGCTTTTCTCGGATAAACGGCATACCTATGTGCTGTACAGCGTAGAAAAAAAGCCGGATCACCTGCTCCTTCTCCTGGAGGACGGCGGCTACGATCTCTACGAGCGCGCCGCGGCACCGGATACCGAGACGTAACTCCTTCAAAGCCACCCGCTTGACGGGTGGTTTTGATTTTTTCGGTTTCGCTGTAACGTTTTACCGTCCCCATGCGACAGAATAGATGAGATCTCATACGAATACTCCATTCCGCATTATGATTCAGCCGCGACAGAATGCAGAGCTTCGTATTATATACCAATTGAGGAGGAAGCATCATGAATCACGATCCCGATCTCACCACAATATCCGATGCGGAAATTGTGGAGCTGCTTTGGGAGCGCTCCGAGAGCGGGTTACGCCGTGCGGAGCAAAAATACGGCCGATTATGCCACCGCATCGCCATGAATCTTTTGGGACAGCAGGAGGATGCCGAGGAATGCGTCAACGATATGTACCTGGCGCTCTGGAACACGATTCCTCCCAACCGCCCCGAATCCCTCATCGCTTACATGGGTAAAATTACCCGAAATATCTCCATCAGCCGTCTCCGCAAGCGGGAAGCCCGGCAACGGAATTGCGGCGGAACCGTCCTGCTCGATGAGCTGGCCGAGTGTCTCCCGGATCCATCGGCGTCCGACCCCTCAGACGATCTGGCTTTGCGGGATGCTTTGGAAAGCTTTTTGCGCACCCTGCCGGAGGAAGACCGCAGCATTATGCTCATCCGTTACTACGATGGCGAAGACATCCGCACCATTGCCTCAGCCCTCGGCCTACGCAGCGGCACCGTCCGCGTAAGGCTTCATCGTCTGCGTGAACGGTTGCGGACACACCTGCAAGAAAACGGCATACATCTGTAACAGTACGCATCCGAAGAAAGGAGTTTATCCGATGAAACGATCTGAACACACCCGACAAAAAGCAGAACGCTTGTTTGAGGCCTTCAGCGATCTGCCCCCCCAATGCATTGAATCCGCACAGCGAAATCATTCTCCCCAATCCCGCATCCATCCCCGCCGCGCACTCACTGTGTTTCTGGCGGCCTCCCTGGCCATTCTTTTGATGACCCTGACGGTCTTTGCCGCCTCTCCCGGCCTTCGAAAGCTTCTCAACATGCCCTTTTTGGATGAGAACGCCCGTAAGGACAAGGTTCCCGAGGGGTGGACGGGCATCTACACCGTAGACGATCTGGGCGGGATCCGCAACGATCTGAACGGCAACTACATCCTCATGAACGACCTGACCTTTGCCGACGGGGAGACCTTTACCCCCATCGGTACGCAGGAATCCCCCTTCATGGGTCAATTCGACGGCAACGGCTACGTCATTCGCAATATGACCATCGACGTAACCCAGTCCGCGCCTCCCGTCGTGGAAGCCAGGGATGGATCCACCACCGTTTTCTACCATAAGATCACGCCCATGTCCTTCGTGGGTCTGTTCGGCTTCTGCGGACACAGCCAGTTAAACACCAATCCCCGCGTGGATTCGACCATCAACGACTTCGCCTTCCCCTACCTCACCGACGAACAGCACTACCGTGGCATGATCTGTAACCTGGGCATGGAGGGTGCGAACGTCAAGGTAAATGATGCCTCCAACGTCCGCGTGGGCGTGATCGCGGGACAGGGCTCCTACGTGGTCGGTTGCTACGTGGAGGATTGTACCGTCGAGCTGACCGCCTATGAGGCAAGCGCAGAAAATGCCCATTTCCGCCTCCGTATGGGCGGTATTGCGGGCAACGCGCAGGTTCTGGATAGCTGTTATGCAACGGGATGCAAGCTGACCGTCACGGGCGCCAACGAGCTGCTCAGCGATCACTTGAACATCGACGATATGAACACGTCTGAAAAAGCCACGGTATTCGTAGGCGGCCTGGCAGGGAATGCCTACGCCATGGTCACCTCCTACGCCGAGGACAACGAGATCACCTGCGACTATGCGGCAGACCGTCAGCGGGAGTGGTGGTATCGGGATTGCCCCGCCTACGTTGGAGAGCTGTACGGACACATCCACCGCCTCCCCACGGTTATGAACTACTCGCACCTCCGAGAGTTCATGGAGGACTTATACCGCGCGCTGTACGGTCTTTCCGACAGTGAGCCCCTTCCCGAGGATTGGAACATCTCATGCGGCTATCATTCGCTCAACGAAGATCCGGCCGGCTTTTATTTCTACAAATTCTACAGCTACTATATGGAGAAGCCCTTGGATATTATGGTGAAATCCTTCGACATCGACCCCGACCACGTCAATCCCGCCCTCGTGACGGGTGACTTCTCCGTCGAGACGATCATGTACGTCCTTGATCGCGCGGCTTACATGGAGGAGCTGATCTACCTTGAGGATCTGGCCATGGAGTACATGGGCGCAGATAAGCTGGCCGAGGCGGTCGCCCTCGACAACCTCAAGGTCGGCCCCCACCATTGCTACACGCTGGATGCCGATACCTCCTATGAGGAAAAGCATCTGCCCGGGTTCAATTTCGATACCATCTGGGAAATCAAGGACGGGCACCCCGTTCTGCGGATCTTTGACTAAGTCCGCCATACTCCCGCCTGCCGCGGCAGGTGGGAGTATTTCTTTTGAAAATCCTTTTTCCTTCGTGAAAAATTCTGCAAAATGTGTTGAAAAAGTCATCAAAATGTGCTATAATATAGAATGTATTTTTTTGAAAGGGCGGGGATGATCCCCGCGTCGGTGAAGGGAATATGATGCACACAGAATCCATGACAGCAGGCCTCAAGGAAGGCTTTAGTAACGAAGAATATATCCGTCTCCAATCCGCCAAGATCCGCGAACGGATCGAAGCCTTTGGCGGTAAGCTCTATATGGAGTTCGGCGGAAAGCTCTTTGATGACTACCACGCCTCCCGTGTGCTCCCCGGCTTCAAGCCCGACAGCAAGCTCCAGATGCTCTGCGCTCTCAAGGATCAGGCCGAGGTGGTCATCGCCATCAACGCCACCGATATCGAAAACAACAAGTATCGCGGGGATCTGGGGATCACCTACGACCGCGAGGTCATGCGCCTCATCGACAGCTTCCGCCGCGTTGGTCTTTATGTGGGGAGCGTGGTCATGACCCGCTACGCAGGCCAGCACGCCGCCGATACCTTCAAGAAAACCATGGAAGCGCTGGGCGTTAAGGTCTACCGCCACTACAACATCAACAACTACCCGCAGGATATCAACCATATCGTCAGCGAAGAGGGCTTCGGCCACAACGATTACATCGAAACTACCCGCTCCCTCGTCATCGTCACCGCCCCCGGCCCTGGAAGCGGCAAGATGGCCACCTGCCTCTCTCAGCTCTACCACGAGCATAAGCGGGGCATCCATTCGGGCTACGCCAAGTTTGAGACCTTTCCCATCTGGAATCTCCCCCTCAAGCACCCTGTCAACCTGGCCTACGAGGCCGCTACCGCCGACCTGGCCGATGTGAATATGGTAGACCCCTATCATCTCCAGGCCTATGGCAAGCTGGCGGTGAACTACAACCGCGACGTGGAGATCTTCCGCGTGCTGGAGGCCATGATGACCCGCATCTTCGGCTCCTGCCCTTACAAGAGCCCCACTGATATGGGCGTAAACCAGGCCGGAAACGCCATCTATGACGACGCGGCTGTCTGCGCCGCCTCCCGCCAAGAGATATTGCGCCGCTACTTCAAGACCGCCTGCGCCCATTGTAAAGGAAACGCCGACAAGGCCGAGCTGCAAAAGATCGAGCTGCTCATGGAGGAAGCCGGCGTTACCGAGGCTGACCGCCCCGTCATCGCCGCCGCACGCGCCGTGTCGGAGCGCACGGAAGGCCCCGCCGTGGCCATTCAGCTTCCCGACGGACACATCGTTACGGGCAAGACCACCGAGCTTTTGGGCGCGTCCTCGGCCGCCCTGCTCAACGCCTTGAAATACCTGGCTCGTGTGCCCGATGAGATCAAGCTCATC
>JAZQXS010000038.1:0-13395 GCA_045633025.1 Eubacteriales bacterium
CCCAACTGCCGCGCAATGGCCACCATAATGGCGCACTCCATGCGCTTGCGGAAAAGATCGCAGCCGTACTTGTAAACGCCCTTGACCGAGCCCGTGGCGTGGTAGGCGTTGGCGGCGCAACCGCCCGAGCAGTAAAGACGCGCCCAGCAATCGCGGCACTCGGGGCGGGCGTAGACATTGCACTCGGCGAATTCCGACTGGATTTCGGTATTGCTTACGCCGTTCCAAACATCGCCCAGCTTGAATTTCTCCTCGCCCACGAACTGATGGCAGGGGTAGAGATCACCCCAGGGAGTCACAGCCATGTACTCAGTTCCCGAGCCACAGCCCGAAATGCGCTTGTAAATGCAGGGGCCGCCCGTCAGGTCGATCATGTAATGGTAGAAGGTAAAGGGCTTGCCCTCGCGATCCTTGTCCAGCATCAGCATGGCCAGCTTTTCGTACTGTTCCATGACGATGGCTTTATCCTCCTCGGTCAGCGCGGAGGGATCGTCGGGAGCGGCCACCACGGGCTCCATGGACAACTCGTTGAAGCCCAGATCCAGCATGACCTGGATATCCTTTAAAAAGTCGGGGTTCGCGTGGGTGAAGGTGCCGCGCATGTAGTAGCCTTGTCCTCCGCGTGCTTCAACGAGCTGTTGGAACTTGGGAACGATGCGATCCCAAGAGCCGTTGCCTGCGTAGTCCACGCGGAAGCGATCGTGGATCTCCTTGCGGCCATCCAGAGACAGAACCACGTTATGGCACTCGCGGTTAGCGAACTCGATGACGTCGTCGTCAATGAGCAGACCGTTGGTGGTCAGCGTAAAGCGGAAGTTCTTGCCGTGCTCCTTCTCGATGCTCCGCGCATAGGCCACCAGATCCTTGACGACCTGGAAATTGACCAGCGGTTCGCCGCCGAAGAAGTCCACCTCCAGATTGCGGCGGCTTCCCGAGTTGGCGATCAAGAAATCCAATGCCTGCTTGCCGACCTCAAAGGACATGACAGCGCGTTCTCCGTGGTATTTTCCCTGGCTGGCAAAGCAGTAGGAGCAATTGAGGTTGCAGGTATGGGCGATATGCAAGCACAGAGCCTTGATCACCCCCGAGGTCTTGGCCTTGAGGTGGTCGGCCATGGGCTCAAAGGTATCGGGAGCAAACAGCTTGCCCGCTTCCTTGAGCTCGACGATATCGTCATAGCATTCTTCGATCTCGGATTCGGTGATACCGTCGGTTCCCAAATACTTGGCCTTCATGGCGTCCAGAATAGCCTCTTTGGTCTGGGCTTCAAACAGAGAAATGATATCGTAGGCGACGTCATCTACCACATGAACGCCGCCGGAGCAGACGTCCAGCACGATGTTGTAGCCGCCGAGTTTGTATTGATGGATCATGTTAATTTCCTCTTGAATATAAATTATTGTGTGCTCATAAAAAATGCCGCCAGAAGGCGGCATTTTTTATGATGAAAGCAAGAATTACTTGCTCTCCTTGCTCTCCTTGGTGCTCTCGCACTGCTGGTTCGCAATACCGCAGCTGGTCTTGCAAGCAGACTGGCAGGAAGTCTGGCACTCGCCGCAGCCGCCCTTCTTTGCGCTCTCGCACAGGTTACGGGTCTCAATAGTCTTGATGTGTTTCATGATGGATACCTCCATAAAAATTCTACAAGATATTATACCATAAATCGGATTGGTTGTCAATACGTTTGGCGATTTTTTTTACTTTTCTGTTCTTGCTATGGGATTTTGGCGTCCCACCTCGAAGGCTATGACGGCGGCGGAGGCGGCGGAGGACAGAGAGCCGCGGAAATTTCCTCGGTATCCGATACGAACGTTCAGATCGGCCTCCGCGAGAACGGCGCGGGATATACCTCGTTTTTCACCGCCGATCACCAGAAGGATGGGAAGGCTCAGATCTGCGTCGTAAAGATCCACGGCGTCTCGGATTTCGGCGCAGGCTGCGCGGTACCCTTTCTCGCGGAAGAAGGGAATGACCTCGGTTGGCTCAGCTATGAACAAGGGCATTTTTTCCGAGGTTCCCGCCGAGGAGCGCGCCACAAGCCCGGCTACGCCCATCCAGTTGCGGGGAGGAAGGATCACGCCGTCAGCTCCCGCCGCATAGAGTGAGCGAACGGTGTAGCCGAAGTTGTACGGATCCTCGATTCCCTCGAGAAATACGTAAAAACCGTTGGATCGGATCTGATCCGCAGAGTCGGTCAAGCGGGGGATCGTGCGGTCGGAGCAGACGGCGACGATTCCGCCGTGGGTCTTTCCGGAGGTCAGGTTGTCCAGATCGTCGGGGGGGACGGCCTGAATTTCAAAGCCAAGCTCTTCTGCGCGGTGACGCAGAAAGCCAAGCTCGCGGGCTTTTTTATCCATGCGTGTCTTATCTACGAAGACCGACAAAACGCGGCGGTCGTTGAAGTCGCGGACGGCCGGATCCAGCACAGCCGAGATAGCGGTCATGCCCTCGAACAGGTCGGGCGAAGCGGTTGGATTCATTTCATCAAGCATGGGAATTTCCTCTCATTTTACGGAATTTTGATGGATATTCTTTCGTGTGCCTGCATAGAGTGTCAGTGAAAAACGAACACCGAACAACGGCAACAAGGGGGAGAAGAGCATGATATACATAGCGGCAGACAAGGAGCGTTGCGTGATCCTCGGCGCATATATTGTTGAGAACCGAGCCACCGTTCGTCAAACGGCCGCCCGATACGGGATCAGCAAGAGCACCGTACATAAGGACGTGACCGAAACGCTCCGTCACGTCAACCACGCCCTCTTTGAGGAGGTAGCCGGGGTACTGGAGCAGAACAAAAATGAACGTCACCTGCGGGGCGGGGAAGCCACCAGACAGCGGCATCTTTCTCGCGCCGCGCAAAAATAGTCACTTACCGCAAGAGCGACGCTTCTGTAAACGCGCTGTTTTGTACGTTGGGATCATTTCTTCATTTCCATGTAAGGCATAACGGAGAATCCTTTTTTTCGGTACAATCTGACCGCGCCCTCGTTTTCCTCTTCCGCTTCCAGACGGAAAACGCATCCGTCGTACTTTTCCTGTATGCTGTCCAAAAACGCGCTTCCCAAGCCCGATCCGCGGGCTTCTTCGCGAATGAACAGATCCTCGATCCAAATACAGGGCTTTCCAAACTCAGTAGAAAAGCTCTTGGCGATCATGGCGTACCCTTGAATTTGTCCCCGGTCTTCAAACACATAACCTTCCAAATAGGGACTATTGGCCAAACATTCGTCGATATCCCGCGAGAAGATCTCGTCGGAGCCGTTACTCCAAACGGCGGGGGAGGAATAAAACGTCCGCATCATATCCAGGACGCAGGGTTTGTCTGCGGCCTTCATTTTTCGGATTGAATCGTGCATGGAAAGCTCCTTTCAGTCGGTTGTTGTCGGTTGCTCGGTTGCCTGCTTGCGGCTGGCTTCTTTTTTGCGGATCTCCTTGAATACCCGAAGCAGAAGTAGAATTCCCAATACAGAGGTCAGCAGGTTTACGCCCACGAAGTTAAACCAGATCCCGTCCAGGCCAAAGCTCCACAGAGCGCCGAGCAAGAGGACCGGGAAGACAAAGGCAACGGCAACGGCCATGAGGGTCGCTTGCAGAGGCTTTTCGATGGCGCTGAGAAATCCTTGCGTCGTGACGGCAAACCAGCGGAAGAGGTATGCAAAGCAGAAAAGACGGATGGCGTGGGTGGAAATTTCCAACAGGCGAACATCTTCGGCTTTGGCAAACCACGAAGCGATGGTTCCGGGGAAGAAGAACAGGAAGGACGTGGCGAGAAGGCCTACCAAGGCGGTGCCGAGATAGGCGCATTTTACGATGCGCTTCACCCGGTCGTAATTGCCGGCGCCCCAGTTATAGCCCAGGGCAGGGGCAAGAGAATCCGAGATTCCGTACAGAAGCGGCCAGCAGAGATCGCTGGAGTACATCAGCACGGCGTAGACGGCGACCGCCGTTGTTCCGCCGCCCTCCCCGAGGACTTGGGCGCCCAGGGTCATCAGCGAAATATTCATCAGAATAGAGGTGATTCGCCCCGAGATGTTGCTCAGAAATACGGGAGAGCCGCACGCGGCGATCTGCTTGAACATGGCGACGCTGAAGCGCGGCTTGACGAACTTCAGAAGAGCTTTGTTCGTCACGAAGGGAAGCATGGCCACGATGGAGCTGGCGCACATAGAGAGCGAGGTAGCCAGCGCGGAGCCAACTACGTCCATCTTGCAGACCAGGAGGAAGAAGGAGAGCAATGCAATGGTCAGAAGATTGCAGCAGATGTTGATGACCATACTCGTCTTTACATACCCGCTGATACGCAGGTAGTTGTCCATGGCGAAAAAGACGGCCGCAAGGGGGCTGCAAAGGGCGCAGGTACGGAGGTAACGAACCGACGTATCCAAAAGAACGTCATCCGCGCCCATCATCCGCGCGAGGGGCTCGGCGGCAAAGAACATGATGCTGCCCATCAGAATGGATGTGAAGAAGATCAGAATGACGGAGCAGGAAAAGACGTTATTGGCGGTTTTGTGATCGCCGCGGCCGAGAGAGACCGAGATGGGAACCGATGCGCCGACACCAATGAGGTCAGCCAAGGAAAAGTTGATCATGATCATAGGGAAGGCAATATTGACAGCGGCAAACGCCCCCTCACCCAGAATTTGGCCAATGAATATACCCTCTACGATGCTGTATATTGACATGGCGAACATGCTGATCATACCCGGTAAGGCTACGACAAAAAACAACCGCCATGGAGTCATGGTGGCATACATTTCTTCTGCTTTCATTTTCATAGTCGATCACTGTTTCCTTCGCGGTTTAGAATAATCGTATGCCTTCTAAAAAAGCATACTTTATATAGTATAGCCTGAATCTTTCTTTTTGTCAAGAGATTTTCCGAAAAATGCAGGAAAAATCGGGCGGCGTGCAAGGTGATGGGATGTATTCCGAAAAAATTTCCCCCGCCTGCATAACTCACCCACAAACGGCAGAAAATAGACTCGTACCTACGGGAGATCGTATTCCGGGCAGAGGCTTACGAATACAGGAGACCCGAAATTAAGGGACAAAGGAGAAGAATATGGCAAGCAACGAAAATGAATTTGGCAGAAAGCTAAAGCAGTTTATCACCAACCGCGCGGTTATTGTGACGGTGGTTACCCTGCTGGTGGCGACGGGAATCATCATTGCCGCCACCGTATCGGCCAATCGCGCGAAGAAACCCACGCAGGACGGCATCGATACCACAGGCACGGTCACGCAGGGCGCCGACACGCAGGCATCCCCCACGGGACGTGATGAGGTGACCCTGCCCACCTACAACGCGGGGGAGACCAAGCCCGTGGCCGCGGATCCCGAGGAGCCCGAGGCGATGCTGGCTCTGCCCGTTGTCGGTCAGATGTACAAGGGGCACGATTCCACCCTCCAGGTCTATTCCAATACCATGGGTGACTACCGCGTTCACTTGGGTGTGGACATTGCGACCGCGCCCGAGGCGCCTGTTTATGCCGCCGCTGACGGAGAGGTGCAGAAGGTCTGGGATGACTCTATGATGGGAACCTGTGTCGCCGTTGCCCATAAGGATAACGCTGTGACCATCTACAAGAATCTGGCCAAGGAATTGGCCGAGGGGATCGAGGTGGGCGCAACCGTTACCCGCGGTCAGCAGCTTGGCATGGTTGGTGATACGGCCGTGGTGGAGATGGCCGACGAGCCTCACCTGCACTTTGAGGTGACCGTGAACGGTCTGTCCGTGAATCCCATGGATTATTTCAGCCGTGAGGATGTGGACGCTTTGTCCGAGGACTCTGCCTACGAGAGCGGTGTCACCGATACCGAGAGTGACAGCGCTTCTGCCGAGACGCGCCCCGACGGAAAGTGATATGATACAATCGCCCCCGCCGCTTACATGCAAGCGGCGGGGGATACATTAGGGAATTTCTAAAAATTCATCGCACGAAAGATCTTCTCGCCGCTTTTCATAAACGGTATTTTGAGATACCTTTTAGTCTATATACAGGATCTCTCCCGTCTCCTCTTCCTTCGGCTCCAGCGCCTCCTTCAAGATCTCAAATTCCGAAAAAGCCAGCTTTTTGACACCCACGAGCTGGTAGTTTTCGTGTCCTTTTCCGGCCAGAAGAATGATGTCGCCCGCCTCGGCGATCTCTACGGCGTGACGTATGGCTTCGGCGCGATCGGCTATCTTGACACGGGGACAGCTTCCCGCGGGGAAGGCGGCATCGATCTCGTCAATGATCTGCATAGGCGGCTCGCAGGCGGGGTTGTCCGAGGTCAGGATGCAGAGGTCGCATCGGGCGCTGGCCGCCTCGGCAAGATCTCGTCTTCGCTCGGTGGTTCGTCCTCCCACCGACCCGAACAGGCAGATGAGCCGTTTGGGGGCGTATTCTCGCAGAGCGTCCAGAATGGAGGCCAGGCTGATACCGTTATGGGCGTAGTCTATGATAAAGGTGACACCCGGCAGAGCGGGGGACGTGACAGGCTCGAATCGTCCGGCTACCACCGCGTGAGCCAAGGATTTTTTGGCTTGCAGAGGATCTACACCGAAACGCTCGCAAACCACAGTAAGGGCGGCCAATGCATTCTGTACATTGAACCAGCCGGGGAGGGCAAGAAACCAGGGCTCGTCAAAGACGCAGGCTCCGCGGGACACGGTGAATTCCACGCCGAGATGGCCGGCCTGCTGCGCCGGGTGGATGTGGGATGCAGACCACAGGGGCTTTTCCTCCTCAACGGACAAGCCGAAATCCAAGATTGGATATGTAGCTCCGTCGATCATATAGGCGGCGTTGGGATCATCTCGATTGATAACGGCGGCTTGCGCCGGATATTCCGTGAAGAGCCGGCGCTTGCAATCCCGATAGTGCTCGAAGTCGGGATGCTCCACCCCGCCGATATGGTCGCGGGAGAGGTTGACAAAGAGGACGGTGTCAAAAATCAAGCCGCGCGTTCTCTCCATCCAGAGCGCCTGGGAGGAAACCTCCAGTACGCAGGTGCCGACCCCCTCGTCCAGCATGTAACGTAGATAGCGATAGATTTCCACACTCTCCGGGGTGGAGTTGACGGTCTGGTAGTGAAAATCCGCGTAATCGATTCCGTTGGTGCCGATATAGCCCGTAGGGATTCCCGCATCCTCCAAAAGAGTCCGAATGAGCAGGGACGTCGTGGTCTTTCCTTTCGTCCCGGTCAGACCGATCAGCCGCATCTGACGTTCGGGGTGGCCGTAAAACTCCGCCGCGCAATCCGCCAGAGCAGACCGCGTATTGGAAACTTGAAATTGCAGAGCGTCCGTAGGTAGCTCCACGGGATGCTCGACGACAAAGATCCGACAGCCATTTCGATAGGCAGACGGTGCGTACAGGTGTCCGTCGGTGGTTTTGCCAACCAAACAGAAGAAGATGGTTCCGTCCGTGGCCAAGCGTGAATCGCATCGCAGCATGGAGATATGCTGATCCCAAACCTTGCTCCAGGCGGAATTCTTTCCCAAGGGGATACCGGCGGGGACAGCGGAGAGTATATCGCGTACAGATAATTTCATGGGGATTCCTTTCTTTGGGGAGTCATTGGCTGTGCACCAGCCGATATAAGGGGTCCTCGCCCTTTTCGGGGCGGTTTAAAAGCACGAATCGTTCCTCCAGAACCGTTCGGTTCCTCGCTAAGAACCATTCCGCTTCCTCGGAGCAGGGAATCAGGCAAGGGATGCCGCCCGTGTACCGCTGTTCCGCTTCGAAGCCGCAGAGCAGTCTGGTCATGACTCCGTCGTTCGCCTCGGCAAAGGGAAGGGAAACAGGATGACGCAGGGTATAGGTTGCCAGCAGGGGATGCCATCCGCGTCCGTACCAATGAATTCGGATCCCGTGGCGAGCGTACAGACGCGCGGCTAAGCATCCCGCCTCCCGGGGATGCCCGCCCAGTAAAACAGGGACAGTCGTATAGAACAGCATGGGCTCTACCATGGGGAATCCTTTCTCGCTTGCCGCGGTATGGTGTTTTTGTGGTTTTACTATTATAACACAAAAAGTAGATTTTGTCACTTGTTTTTTTCAAAATAATGAAAAAGCTCTTGCCAAAATCATGTAAATGCGGTATAATGAAAGCAATTCTTGATGCGGAGCTTTATTTTATGAAAAAAGATCTGATATACCGTCTCTTTTCCCATATTCCCACCCTGGAAACCGAGCGCCTGATCCTGCGGGGCATGCGAGTGTCGGACTCGGCTGATATGTACGAATACGCCCGCCGCCCTTCCGTCACCGAATATTTGACCTGGGATCCCCATACCTCCGAGAGCATGACCCGTGAATATTTGACGTATGTGGGACAGCGCTACCGCACGGGGGATTTTTACGATTGGGCGGTAATTTGCAAGGAGGACGAACGCATGATCGGCACCTGCGGCTTTACCTCCTTCAACTGCCCGGCCGACTCTGCCGAGATCGGCTACGTTTTGAATCCGGCATATCAAGGAAAGGGGCTGGCGAGCGAGGCTGTTTGTCGGGTTTTAAGATTCGGCTTTGAAGAGCTGTCGCTCCACCGCATCGAGGCGCACTTCATCCAAGGCAATGACGCCTCCCGCCGTCTCATGGAGCGGGTCGGTATGACCTTCGAAGGGTATGCGCGGGAGTCCATGAAGATCAAAGGGAAGTACCGTACCATCGGAACCTGCGCCATATTGAGGTCAGAATTTCAACACGCGCTATAACAAAGGGAAACCCAACAGACGGTCATTTCGCCTGTTGGGTTCTTCTTTGGTGTTCCTTGATCAGCAAGGGTTGAATCAGCGGGTAGGTCCATGCCGTCGGCAACGTGTCGAACAGGCGTATGAGCTCGATCTCGTGATCCAATTCATTGGAAAAGGACTCGATCTCGGCGTAAAACAGCATTCCAAAGGTCTCATCTCCCGTTTGGTTGACGCGGTTTTTTCCTGTGACCGAATAGATGCAAATCGGCGTGATGGAGTAGCGCCGCGCGCCTGTTTCCTCCTCGAGTTCGCGCTTGGCCGTTTCAAGAATGCTCTCATTTGATTCTCTGTGTCCACCCGGTATCTCGTAGGTGTTTCGATCTCTGTGCTTGCAGAACACCCATTTTCCGTTGTGCTTGGCGATAATGACCGCGAATTTTAACAATCCGTCCTCTGCGGAATCGTAAAATTTCACCTCCAACATCCTGCCCTCCTTCATTTTGCACCGCAGGTCGAGCAGACCCGCTCCTTGCCCATTGACCAAGCATGTTTGACCGATCCCTCGGTTACGGTCTCTGCCCGCTTCAGATGGGAGCAATCCCGGTCGCGGTGGTATACGCTTCCGCCCTCCGTCCAGTAAACGATCTCGCGGGTGCTGAAGCCGTCCGCCGTGTGGGGCTCGTCGGCCTCTGTAAAGAATTCCGCCGAAAGAGAGGCCAGCTCCTCTTTGGAGAGGGGAGAGCCTGCCGAAAAATCGCGGTCATGCGCGCAGGCCGCAAAGAGAACGCATACAAGCAGGACGGGAAAAAAACGAATTTTTCGCATATAGATCTCCTTAATTTGGTGAATCTCGTTTTACGTTCGTTGCAAAAAACAAAAGATCCATGGACAAGCCATGGATCTTTTGCATTGGCGCGGTGTAAGGGACTCGAACCCCCGACCTACTGGTTCGTAGCCAGGCACTCTATCCAGCTGAGCTAACACCGCAGGTGCTCTTGAGCACTCGCAAATTATAGCACACTTTACAGAATTTGTCAACCCCTTTTTCAAAAAAAATTAAAAAGATTTTGAAATTTTGAAATGAGCGTGTGGAAAACGGAAATGGTACTCCCGACAACTGAAAAAATCACCCGACGGCATACGCTCATTTTTTTATAAGATAACGCAAGGAGGTGTTGTTCGACAGAAAAAATTTTTCCTCTATCATTTGTGCATTTTGGATATTTACAAATGCAGCCTTTTGTAGTATAATATAAGAGCACCAATAAAGGCGGTATGAGACGCCTGATATCTTCCAGCACACCTGTCATCGCAATCATACGAAGTATCAACCTTATGATACCACGGCGTATGTACGGTCACGGATGTGCTTTTGTTTTGCCAAAATATATGATGAATACGAAAAAAACAACCAGCGGTTGCTTGCCAAACCCCCGTCCCGTATGGTACAATATAAAGGACGCGGCCTGTTTGCCGTAACACCTTTGAAAGGAATCCTTACCATGAAATACGATTTTTCCCGATTGGGGGAGAATATTGCCGCGCTCCGCCGCGCTACGGGATTGACCCAGGAATTGCTCGCCGACCGTTTGGGGGTCACCTCCCAGGCCGTATCCAAGTGGGAGCGCCAGCTTTCCTGCCCCGACGTCTCCCTGCTCCCTGCCATGGCCGACGTGTTTGGGGTGGCCATTGACGAGCTGTTTGTCAGCGCTGATAGCGACCCCGCAAGCCGCATCGATGACCTCCCATGGGAGGATGACGGACGGGTGCGTATTGCTGTCTTTGAAGGGAAGCATCTCTGCGCCAAGGAGGTCTACGAATGCCCTGACGGAGAGGAAATGGTGCTTCTCATCCGCCATGATGACGGGCGGCACGCTCTGCCCTTTGGGGCGGCGAGGCAGACCGGGAAAACGAAAAATATATCAAATGGATGATTGGGGGACGGAAATGAACAGAGAGAATTTTATGGAAACAGAGGATATCGAAAAAATACTCCGTCTCTACGGCATTGATGAAGCATTTGACGAACCGACGGTATATATCAATGACTGCGATGGAGATGATTATTTGAAGCTGATCTTTTCTGTTACGCTTGCCAACGGGAAAAGGGTGGTCATCAAGCTGGTATATGGGGAGGTTCTGGTATATGGTGAGATCAAGGAGGCCGATTTGCATCGAATCCTTGAAAATCAAAGCATATTCTCGGAATTTATGCGCAATCAAGGCATAAGGACACCCAAACGATATCAATCCGAAGGGCAGTTTTGCCGCGAATATATCTACCGATCGCTCCCTTGTAGTCTGACTTTAGAGGATTGGTGCGGTCATGAGCTGACCGAAATCAATATCCAACTTGCCGAGAAGATTGGCCGATTGATGGCGGAAATGCACATGATTTCTTTCAAGCATCACTGTGAGATTGGACGTGGAACCCTATTTTCTGCTGCGTATGCCAACGATGTCGAGGTCTACGAGGACTTTTGCAGGCTCTGTCAGGACGAGCGGCTTGCGCAGGATGTGGTTGAACGGATCAAGAAAGTGTACAATACGCATATAGAAAAACTGCGCGCAGTATGGGATGGCCTGCCTAAGACGGCACTCCAAGGGGATATTTCCATCAATAATCTGGTTTATGAAGACGGAGAACTGACGATATTCGATTACAATTATGCCGGAGACGAGGTCATGGTCTCCCATTTGGTCTTGGAGGGCCTTTTGACAGCTTATGAAATGGAACTCCCGCAGGATGTGGATAAATCATACAGAGAGGCACTCTTTCCCGCTCTGCTAAAGGGGTATTTGTCTGTACGCGCGTTGAGTGAGGAAGAAATGGAAGCCGCCTGGCTGATCTATACGACCTATCACGCCCTTTGGTTTTCACGGATCAAATACAATGAAGAATCCCTTGAAAAACTTGTCGCAAGAGGCGATTACATTTCCGCTAATCACTTACTGCGCGAAATTCTGAACGACATTACGGAGCCGTATAACGGAATGTTCGGCCTATAAGCGAAAAGCTGTCCCCTATGCATAATAAGCATAAGGGACAGTTTTTTTCACTCAAACCCGTAACAGCATTTCCCCATAGATCCCTCAATGCGGAGCAGCCGATTATACTTCGCCACCCGATCGGTGCGGCAGGGCGCCCCCGACTTGATCAGCGGCGCCCCCGTGGCCACCGCAATATCCGCGATGGTGGTGTCCTCGGTCTCCCCCGAGCGGTGGGAGAGAATGAAGGAATACCCCGCCTCCCGCGCCGTGCGGATGACCTCTAGGGTCTCGGACAGAGTCCCGATCTGGTTGGGCTTGATGAGGATGGTGTTGCCCGCCCCCGCTTCGATGCCCTGCTTGAGACGGGCTGTGTTGGTCACGAACAGATCATCCCCCACCAGCTTGACCCGGCTCCCCAGCCGCGCTGTCATCTCAGCCCAACCACCGAAGTCGGATTGATCCAGCCCGTCCTCAATGGACAGGATCGGGAAGCGGTCGCAGTATCCCGCCCACTTCTCGATCAATGCCTCTCGGGTGAGGGTCGCCCCCGCCTTGGGGAGGGTATAGATCTCCTGCTTTCGGTTGCCCGATAAGGCTTTTTCCATTTTTCCCGCCGTGTCGCGGCTCCCTGCGTACCACTCGGAGGCCGCTACGTCCAAAGAGATCTTGACCCGCTCGGTGTCATACCCTGCCGACTCAATGGCGCGGACGAGATAGTCGATAGCCGCCTCGTCTGATCCCAGATCAGGGGCAAAGCCGCCCTCATCCCCCACCGCCGTGGAGAGTCCGTCGGCCTTCAACAGCTTGCCCAGGGCGTGGTAGATCTCACTCCCCCATCGCAGAGCCTCGGAAAAGGATTCAGCCCCCACGGGAACGATCATGAACTCCTGGATGTCCATGTTGTTGGAGGCGTGTGCCCCGCCGTTGAGGACGTTCATCATGGGGATGGGGAGTCGATGGGGCTCCACACCACCCAGGTAGCGGTAGAGGGGCATCCGATACCAGTTGGCGGCCGCCCGCGCCGTGGCCAGAGAGACGGCCAGCATGGCATTGGCGCCCAGCTTGGACTTGTTGTCGGTGCCGTCCAGGCGGAGCATGGCGCGGTCTACTTCCTCCTGATCCGAGGCGTTCATCCCCGACAGGGCAGGGGAGAGAATGTCGCAGACGTTGCAGACCGCCTCCTTGACCCCCTTGCCTCCGAAGCGTTTGGGGTCGTCGTCCCGAAGCTCCACCGCCTCGTAGATGCCCGTGGAGGCCCCCGAGGGTACGCTGGCCACCCCCACGGTGCCGTCGGTCAGCACCACGGTGGCCTCCACGGTGGGATTGCCGCGGGAGTCGAGAATCTCCCGCCCGCAACATTTCAGAATCTGGGGTTTTGTCATAGAGTACCTGCCTTTCTGCGGTCTGACCGCGCGCCTTACGGCTGCCTGTTTGATGGGATTAGTATGGGATGATTTGGTCGGGGGCATACATGCCGAGCGCGAAAACTTCGCAGCCTCCTTCTTGACAGGCGTTTAAGAATATGCTATAATATAATCAAAATCCCACCCGAAAGGAACCCCACAATGGCTAAGCAAACCTGGAAGGGCAGCGCCCTCCTCGCCCCCACGCCCCCCGTCATGGTGACCTGCGGGGACATGGAAAACTCCAACATCATCACGGTCGCCTGGGCAGGCCTCATCTGTACCCACCCGCCCCGTGTCTCCATATCCGTCCGC
>JAZQXS010000039.1:0-4013 GCA_045633025.1 Eubacteriales bacterium
CTGGAGGTATCCAACACCGACCGAAAGATTGATATTGAGAAGAAGATCGACGAGCTATACGCGCGCATCGACGGGGAAGGTTTGGATTTCCTCTATTCCTCGTTCTTTACTACCTGCGAACGATTCCTCGATCTGCCTCGCAAGCAGGAGCTGATGGCTCTGGTCAACCGTATGCGGAAGATCCATATGGTAAAAGATGAGGCAACCGACCATCAACCGATGGTTGACAAGAACATGGTCAAAGCCTATTGACATGGATTGGAAATTATGATATACTGATATCGTAGCTCATACAAATTCATGCCAAAGGAGGCGACTATTATGAAAAACGCAATTGAATACATTGTCGGATGCCCTATGTCGCCGAGTGCTGCATGACGCTTTTTTCAGCGTGCTAAAAACGAATCGGCTCATATTTTTACGGTATATCTGACGATATGCCGTTTTTTGTTTCCCTTCGGAAAATGGTTTGACAATGTGTTCCATATCTTCGCCCATTGGGCAACACATCTCAAATCATATTTTCGGAGGTTTTTTATGCAAAAATTAAATGAAATCATCAAATCACTCGATGGAAAAGCCGTATCTTCCTACACCAAACTGTCCGGAAGATACGAGAGACACGAAATTGTGTACCATATTCGGAATATCTACGGTGGACAGTTCAAATACGCCACGGTGTCCGTAGAAATACCATACCGGCAAATGTTTCGTGAGCAATTCTACTCTCAAAGTGACAAAACGGCTTTGACATCGTACATCATGCGCGAGTTTTCGCTTGCCGCACATCTGGCCAACGATGCTATGCAACAATCGGAAAGCAATGTTCAAAAGGGATTTTTCCTCGTCTATCCGTTTGGAAACCGCGCACTCGCAAACTCGGCCGTACAGGTAGATGAGGAAAATATCGTAATATCCTTAACCGTAAAATTGCCATTCAACAATACGGCCTTCAACACGGGACAGAAAGCGGATCCTTCGCTGGGAATCAAGGCACAAAGCGGAAGTGTTTTAGCCCTGTCAGCGCAAGCCCAAAAAAATTCTTTCAACAGCCGCAAAAAAGGAATTATTTCCGAAAAAGCGTTGAAGCTCCTATTGACCAAAAATCTTCCCACCTTGTTTGAGGATTTCGTGGAGAGCTTTGATGCGCAGGCCTGCGAGGGAGCCATAGAGCTATGGAAGAATCAAGAGTATATCCGCCGCTTTTTGAAAAAGAACGGATACGTTTCGTTTGTCGCAAACGGTTCGGTTCTGCCGCGAAAGGGAAAGACCGACTATAAAGATGCGAAGAATGCCGTGCCCTTTACCTCTCCCCCATCCATGGAGATCGAGATACCGCTACCGAACGGCGATCTCATTAGCGGCATGGCCATCCGCAAGGGAATCACCTTGATTACAGGTGACGCTTATCACGGGAAAAGCACCCTGCTCGAGGCGATCCGTGAAGGTGTTTACAATCACGTTCTCGGTGACGGGCGTGAATACGTCATAACCGATACCAGCGCGATGACCGTGAAAGCCGAGGACGGACGAAGCATCAAAAATACGGATATCTCCTTCTTTTTGAAAAAACTCCCCGTAAAGGGGATACAGCCTCAAAGTTTTTCCACCGATAACGCCAGCGGTTCCACGTCACAGGCCGCGTCTGTGACGGAGGCCTGCGAGATGGGATGCAAGCTGATGCTGTTCGATGAGGACAGGAGCGCCAATAACTTTATGTATAAAGACTCGAAGATGCGCTCGGTCATTCAAAACGCCTCCACCGCGCCCTTCCTCGACCATGCACGTATGTTTTACGAGGCATACGATATGTCGTCTATCATTGTGGTCGGCGCATCGGGAGAGTATTTCCGTATTGCAGACCAAGTGATTTTGGTGGAGAATTTCATGGTGTCGGAGTATCGGGATGATACGGAGCTACGTGTATCTACCGTACCGCGTCTTTCTCCCGCACGGCGCAACGTTGACTTTACGGCTATTCGCAAAATATGTTTGGCAAGAAACATGGAAATCAAAGATGACACAACCATTCGTTTGGGGAGCGAAATCGTGGACGTTTCCGAAATCATTCCGCACGTAACGAGGGGGCAGATGGATTTTATATGCTCATTTCTATATTATCTGACGGTGATCGAGCCGCAAGCGAATATCGGCTTGCAAGAAGCTGTTACGCGCCTATACAGCAAGATGGGGGCCATGACACTTGACATGCTTCACCAAACATGGGTGCGAGGTTCTGTCGGCGTGATGGAATACGTTCGCCCGGAGGATATGCAGGGAATCCTGTATCGGCTTCGGTGTGTGGATTATGGCTTCGGTTTCAGTAACAGCAGGAGGTGATGTGTATTGACCATACCAACCTATGATATTACAATCGCGGACAAAATCAAAGAATACCGCATGAAAAACAAACTATCTATGAAGGATTTCGGCAAGCTGATTGGTGTATCGGCCCAGGCGGTATGCAAGTGGGAGCAGAACGTATGCTGTCCCGATATTGTCTTCCTGCCCCATCTGGCACGCATACTCGGATGTTCGACGGACGACTTCTTTGAAATGCACGGAGGTGATGCGAATGAATCGAATTAAACTGATTTCAAAATCCATGGCTTACTCATGGAAACTGGTGCTTGAGTCCAGTAAATGGATGATCTTTCTGTATTTCGCGCTGAGGATCGCCACAACATCCTTTCCGCTTCTGTCCGCGTTTCTTCTGAAATACGTATTGGACGAATTGACCGCCCCGACACCCGAAATTGATAAGGTTCTTTCGGTGGTCGTCGTGTACGGACTCTCCTTGGTAATCAACCAAGGTCTTGGCTCTGCAAGAGATCTGCTGAAAAAGGCCATAGAGGATAAAGGAGAGCACTTGTATCAATGCCGCTTGGCCGAAAAGCTGACGGCACTCCCGATGGACGTATTGGATTCCTCCAAGGGCAGGGATCTCATCGACGAGGTGAAATATACTGAATTTACGGCGGTGTTCTTGTCGATCCGATTCACAGATATTTTCGCCTACCTGTACACCTTCGTAGTGGCCTTTGTCACGCTGTGGGGATTCTCGCCGACGTTCTCGATCGTCCTTCTTTTGCTGACCATACCGAGTAATATTTTCAGAGAGTATTTTGCCCACAGATCCGAAAAGCTGCGGGAGAAAACCGCCCC
Source organism: Eubacteriales bacterium (assembly GCA_045633025.1). Classification (GTDB taxonomy): domain Bacteria; phylum Bacillota; class Clostridia; order Oscillospirales; family CAG-272; genus CAMEON01. The sequence goes on from JAZQXS010000039.1 coordinate 3,166, forward strand.
CGACGTTCGGAAATTTTACTACTACCGCTGGATGCTCACCGACTCGTGGCCTGCTAAGGACGTGCGGATGTACGATCTGACCGACTCCATCAAATCCCGCTACGAGGAGGAAAGGCGGGATTACGTCAAGGCCAACAAAGCGCTGGATAAGAAGGAGCTACACGGCTCAATCGCCATTGAACTGCTCCGACGATTCGGAGAGGCGGCCTTTATTGCCTACGTCATTTCTCAAGCGATAGGCGGCAACATCGGTATCGGTGACGTCGCGCTCTATATTGGCTTTTCCGATCGCGCTTCCTTTTCCTTTGAGAACCTGACCTGGCAAACCGTGGATCTGTTCAGCCGCATATCTGAGCTTATGGGGAAGCTGTTCGACTTTTACGCCATCAAAACCGAGCAAAAAAGCGGTAGCCGAAGCCTGGAATCCTTTGAAAGCCTCATCTTTGACAATGTGTGCTTCAAATATCCCCATACCGACAAATACGTACTGAACGGTGTATCCTTCACGCTGAACAAAGGAGATAAGCTCTCCATCGTGGGCATCAATGGTTCGGGAAAGTCCACCATCATCAAGCTGATGCTGGGGCTTTATGAAATTCAGTCGGGGCAAATTCTCATCAACGGCTACCCCATGTCGGATTACGATATGCGGGATGTGCGCAAGCTCTTTTCGGCTTTGTTCCAGAGCTTTGTCCAGTATCCGCTGTCTCTGCGGGAGAATATCGCCCTTTCTTCGCTCGAACGTATGGATCACAGCGACGAGATTGAAGGTGCGCTGACACAAAGCGGCGTATATGAGGATATCAAGCCCAAACTGGAAAACGGCCTGGATTCCTTCATGACTCGCC
>JAZQXS010000040.1:0-6917 GCA_045633025.1 Eubacteriales bacterium
CTCCCCCGGGGTGCCGTAGCGGCGGAGCAGGGGGAGCGCCTTTTTCGGGGGGATGGCCTCCTCCACGTCGATCCCGACGCGGCCGTCTCCGATCAGCAGAGCGCAGGCAACGTGGGCATCTGAATGGGACAGATTAAAGTCGAAGGGGATCGCCTCTCCGTCGGCAAGCGCACCGTAGGGGCGGCCGTGTTCGTCGCGAGACAGACGCACGCGCTCCGAGGAGATCCCCGCGCGGTCAAGCAGAGACGGGAGCAGGGACAGCGCGCCCAAGCGAGCGGCAACGATCCGCGGCGGGAGCGGGTGATCCGATGTGCCGCAGAGCCCGTCCAGATAGGCGCGGCTTTCCTCCCGTGGGAAGGCCGCCTCCAACTCCCGACGCAGGCCGCAGAGCGCCTCCGCGGCGGGAACAGGACAGAGGGATACCAGCAAGGAGTCCATGGGCGCGGACATCAGTTCAGACCCATCTGCCCCATGAGCTTCTTGTTGAACTCCTCGGCGGTGTTGTAGCCCATCTTCTTCTGACGGTTGTTCATGGCCGCGATCTCCAGAATAATGGCCAGGTTACGGCCGGGCTTAACGGGGATGGTGATGGAGGGGATATCCAGACCCAGGATGTTGGTCTTCTGCTCCTCCAGTCCCAGACGGTCGTACATCTTACCCTGCACCCACGCCTCCAGATTGATGATGAGGTCGATCCGCTCGGTCATCTTGACCGAGCCCATACCGAACAGACGGCGGACATCCACGATACCGATACCGCGGAGCTCCACGTAGTGCCGAATGATCTCGGGGGCGGTACCCACCAGAGTCTTGCTGGATACGCGCTTGATCTCCACGGCGTCGTCCGCGATCAGACGGTGGCCGCGCTTGACCAGCTCAATGGCGGTCTCACTCTTACCGACACCGCTGTCGCCCAGGAGCAGCAGACCCTCGCCGTAGACCTCGACCAGAACGCCGTGGCGGGTGATGCGGGGCGCCAGGTGGTTGTTCAGGGAGGAGATCATGGATGCCATCAGAGGGCTGGTGTTGTCCTTGGAGCGCAGGATGGGAACGCCGACCCGCATGGCGCATTGGATCATTTCGTCAAAAACCGGGTTGCTGGTGGTGAAGATGACGGCGACGGGACGGGCGTTTATGTAGTTTTCAATATGGGCGCGGCGGACGTCGGGCTCCAGACTCTCCAGGTAGCGGTGCTCGGCGTTGCCGATGAGCTGAATGCGGTCGGCATCAAAGACACCGAAAAAGCCCGACAAGGCCAGGCCGGGACGGTTGACGTCGGGGTTGGTAACCAGGATGCTGTCAAAGTTCGGGGGGACATAGACCTGCTCCAGGGAAAATTCCGTGCAAAGGTCGGTGAGCGGGATTGAGAAAATTTCTTCCATGATACGTGCCTCCTATGACAAAATATATATATGGATATTATACCACAAAATCTGCCGTAAATAAAGGGGTATATGAAAATTTTTTGCGAATTATGGGGATTTGTGAGAGCGGTTCGGCCTTTTTTAAGAGCGGAGTTTTTCTTGAGGGGATCTCGAAAAAGTCACCACGCGAAAAATCGAATGTTTTTTTCGGATTCTTCATACGGCGGTCACAATCTTATGTTATACTATATACGAATATGCTATATGCTTGCGCACCTCCGCAGGCAGGAAAGAAAGGATCCCGCTATGTCCTCTGTAAACAACCAAAGACAGGTCTCCCAAAGGTCTGCGAGCAAAAATAAGCCCGCAAGCAAAAAGAAAAAGACGATCATCACCGCCGTTTCCGTCGCGGTGGTCGTGGCCGTGGTGATCGGCGTGATCGCCGCTGTCACCGTCTCCAACTGGGATGAATACCAACAGCTCTCCGCGAACCGCAAGACCGTCGCTACCTGCAACGGCTATGAGATCCCCTACGAGGAGCTGCGCTTCGTGACCCTGTTCTATAAGGATACCCTGGCCGACAAGTACGGCGCGGATATCTGGAGCGACCCCGCTAAGGCCGAGGAGCACCGCGCCGAGCTGGAGGCTATGGTGCAGGAGAAGCTCAACGAGAACTACGTGGTGCTCTCCGCCTGCCGCGACCTCCATATTCCCACCGAGGGAAAAGAGATCGATGAGTACGTGGACGATTACGTCAAGCAGCTCCGCGAGAGCTGTGAGGCGGACGGTCAGAGCTACAAGGAGTGGCTCGCAGAGCTGGGCATGACCGAGAATTACATGCGCTTCTCCATCGGCGTCAACTATCTCGAATCCGCCGTGCACTACACCCTGCTGGACAACGACCTCTACACCTTCCGCTATGACAACATCGCGGACTTCAAGGATTACGTGGAGAATAACGCCAACTACGTCCGCACGATCCACGTATTCATTGATAACGAGGACGGGGAGGCTCCCGCCGAGAACCTCGCCAAGGCGCAGGAGATCAGCAACGCCCTCCTTGATGTGTCGGACTTCAACGAGCGCCTCAGCCTTATGAGCGAGTACATCGGCTCTGCGGTCAACGATGACCTGCTCAGCGTCTCGGGGGACGGCTACTACTTTACCCGCGGCGAGATGGTAGAGGAGTACGAGAACGCCTCCTTTGCGTTGGAGATCGGGGGCGTCAGCGAGCCCGTGGTATGCAGCGGCGGTAATTTCGTCATCATGCGTCTGGCTCCCCAGAGAGCCTATATCGACAAGCACGCCGAGACTCTGCTGGAGAACTATCACGGCGTGGCGCTGGGTCTCTACATCGATCAGTTCCGCCCTGCGTGCGAGGTTACCTTCAACGAGTACGGACAGAGCATCGACCTGGTGGCTCTGCAATGAGGATGCCCTGCTATGGCTCTCCGTAAGAAACGAGAATCCCGCGCCCAAAGACGGTATACCCGCAGCTCCACCAAGAAGGGCACCGTCCTCCGCCGTCCCGCCCACCTGGGGAAGATTTTGTGCTGCGCGGCCGCCGCTGTGGCTGTGGTGGCGCTGGCGCTGGTCTGGGGCTCCTACCTGAAGGCCGAATCGGACGCCTACCATGCGGCGGCGGAGCGAGGCGAGTGGACGCTGGACACCGGGATCGCCTCGCTCGATCCGCCCGCGTCGGTGCCGGACGGTTGCGCGCTGGCCATTAAGCCCGAGGGGAACGTCGGGGATATCCTCCTTACGGGAAGCCACAACGGCGTGATCATGACCCTCACGTCCGCGGACGGTCTCCTCCCCTATGCCTCGGAAATCGGACGTACCGCAGGGCTTTCCGAGGCGCCCGAGGCGGTTTCCCTGGCGCAGGACGTGGCGCGGGTGAAGAACCGCGGCCTGCGGGTGATCTGCGCCTTTACGGTGACCTGCCTGGATGCGGAGGATCCCGCTGTCCGCGCGTATCGGCGGGGGCTGGAGCTGGCGCTTCTGCGGGAGTACGCCGCGGCGGGGATGGATGAGCTCCTTCTGCGGGGGCTTCCGGCAGGGAACGACGAGGCCGACCGCCTCGCGATGGAATTTTTACGCGACCTTCGGGCGCTTCTGGCCGATCTGCCGTCTCCGCCCGCCGTGGGCGTGGCGCTTTCCCCCGCGTGCTTCCGAAGCGGCGAGACCTACGCCGGGAATATCACCCCCGCGCGTATCCTGAGCGCCTGCGATTCCATCGCCATGGATCTTTGCGCCATGACCGCCGATAAGGTTTCCGCGCTCCTGCCGGAGATCAACTACGCCTACGTCCGCTATTCCCTCCGTCTGCTGACGGATAAGAATACGCCCGCGATCGCCGCCGACGCGATCTCCCACGGCTTTACACGGGTGTTTGAGATTGATCCCTGAATTTTTGTATAGGGGTATAAGTTATGCCGTGGAGAAACTTCTTGCAAGAAGTTTCTCCACGGCATTTTTTTAGAGTCCGAATCTTTTATAAAAAACTTGCGTTCTTCGCAGGGGCGTTCTTTGAACGCCTGCGGGCGACCGAAGTGCGCCCCTACCTCTTTTTAGGGTTTTTGGGGTAAAAACGCAAAATAGTAAATCGTCTTAATCCTGTGTCAGCTTCTTTAACATCTTCTGCGCGGTCTTGGAGTTGGTCTTATAGAAAGAGGCGATGCTCTCATGACCCTCGCGGATACCGAAGCAGGTGATGTAGACCAGGTTCCAGAGACCGTTGTTTCCATCGCTGTACGCGATACCGGGGTCATAGACGATGGTATCGTAGATCAGCTCCACCATGTCACGGTCATCGGGCTGCTCGGATACGCGGAGCTGGAGCACCTCGTCATAGTACTTGGGGAGCACCACCTTATTGGAGTAGTAGCACATCATCTCCAACACCTGGCCGACCATTTCAGTGTTTCGGACAGAGCTCGGCACGATGATATTGTTACCCCAGTTGACGTGGCGGTAGTCCTCCTGTCTCTCCTCGTACTTGGGCAGGGGGAGGATACCGACCTGGAACTCGGCGTCCAGATACTGGGTGCCCAGACCGGAGACGTGGAAGTAGCTTTGGTTGTTCTTGAAGGGAACGGTATAGGCAGGGCTGTGGAAATTCCAGCAAAGCACGCTCTCGTCCTGCGACCAGGCGAAGAGCTTATCGTACATTTCCACGAAGCGGTCGCTGTACAGGGTGAGCTCAAAATCGCCGTCGGCGTTCTTCTGGGCGACGTAAATGTCGGCCGCTTGGAGGAAGGCGTTGCCCTCGCCGTCCCACTGACCGGCGAAGCCGTAGATATCGTGCTCGTCGCGGACGCCGTTGCCGTTGTCCACGTACAAGCCCGTGGACATGGTGGTGAACTTATCCAGCGTCCATGTGCCGTTGCGGACGTCGTCATAGGGAACCTTCATGTTGGCGTCGGTCAGCATGTCCTTGTTGCAGTAGATCATGTAGATGGAATACCAGCAGAGGTCGCCCAGGCCGATGTAGGCGTGATCGTTCAGGGTCAGCATGTCCATGACCTCGCGGTTCCAGTAGGGCTTGTCGTAATCCACGTCCTCCAGCTCGTAGAGATCCAGCGCGCTGTTGCTTCCGATGAAGTTGTTGTAGTCGTAGTAAGCGTGCAGGGTGCAGAGCTGGTAGGTGTCCAGACCGCCCATGATGGTGGGGAATACCTTATCATAGACTTCGTGGCCGGTGGATACACTGACCGTCTCATAGGCCAGCTCCACGCCCAAATGATCCTCCACCATGGTGTTCATCTCGTAGATGGTATTATTCAGGATGGTGATGTTCTTCTCGCCGTTCTGGTACGAATCGGCGAAGTACCAGTCGCCGGGCTCTGTCCAGCCGATCATCTGGAAGGTCTCGCCGTCGTAGTCCTGCTTTTCAATGTTGGGAAAGAGCTCGTCGCGGGTCTCGTCGGCGGCGGTGGTGATCTCACCGCTGTCCTCGGGGTCATCCATGGTGGCGCAGGCGGTGGCGGGGAGCAGCATGAGCGCCGCCAGAATCAGCGCAAGGGGTTTTTTCAGGGATAATTTCATGGGGAGTCCTCCTTGTAGAATATTACGAATTATACTACTCCTTGATCAAGATCTTGAAAGCGAATCCGTTTTTGCGTTTTCCAAATAACGCAGTGGGTAGGGACCCACGGTGCAAGCCAAAATCTCCCTGTCAAACAGTAAGTCAACACACAAAATAGCATGTATTTGAAAGTTTAGGGGATTCTTAAGGACCCCGCAAACTTCGCCGCAGGCGAATTTGCCCCGAGCAACGCGAGGAGGTTTTCAAAGGGTCCCTGACAGGCTTGCCTGTCGGACGCCAGGAGGCACGCTCTCCTATTCAATGTTTTTATCAAGGATTGGTATTATACAGGATTATTATACCACAAAAATCCCCTCCTGTCAATAGCTACCAAAGAAATCGGCAGCCGACAAGAGGGGAGGGATCATGAGAACAGACCGAAAAATCGATCCAGCACGCCGAGGTGATCCAGCAGGATGCGGGTGCCCATGAGCACCAGGACGATACCGCCCGTCAGCTCGGCCTTGGATTTGAACCGGGCGCCGAAAAGATGGCCGACGTAGACACCCACCGCCGACAGCGCGAAGGTGACGACACCGATGAAGCTCACGGCGGGGACGATGGAAACCTTCAGAAAGGCGAAGGTCACGCCCACGGCCAGGGCGTCGATGCTGGTCGCCAGTGCCATGGGGAGCATGGCCTTGGGGCAGAAGGAGCAGTTGACCTCCTCGGCCTCGTCGAAGGATTCTTTGATCATATTGGCGCCGATCAGCCCCAGAAGCACGAAAGCGATCCAATGATCCACCGATTCGATGTAGGATTGAAACCGAAGCCCGAGGAAGAACCCAAGGAGGGGCATGGCGGCCTGGAAGCCGCCGAAGTAGAGCCCCGTGATGGCGGCGTGGCGGGGCTTCAGCTTTTGTACCGACAGGCCTTTGCAAATGGCGACGGCCGTGGCGTCCATGGACAGACCGACGGCCAGAATGAAAAGCTCAAGGAGCGACATGGAAAACCTCCGTGGTTATACCAATTTACGAATAAGATCTTGAATAGAAAGTGTGCCTCCGGCGACCAAAAACTTTCAAAGAGGTATGAAGTCGTATTCAAGGTTAATATTGATAATCAGTATCAGTAGTCATATAAAACCATATTATACCACAATTGATCAAATATGTCAATCGGTTTTCGGATATTTTGCTTCGGCGCGGGGATTTTTCTGCGTGTTCTTATCGCTTTGCGGCAAATGCAAACTTATCGTCCTCGGTCAACCCAAGCGCCTCCGCCATGGCGGCGAAACGGGCGTGGGCATTACGCAATTCCCCGAGGTTATGCGCATCCGAGCCGAGATAGAACTTGCATCCGCAAGCGAGGGCGATGCGGTAGGGACGGAGAGCCGACTCGTTACCTGCATCCGAGAGAGGCGTATTGATTTCCAAGCCCATTCCGCACTTGGCCAACCGCTCAAAGAACTCACAGTACCGGTCATCGGTGATCGCATCCATTATGTCATCACGGCTCCCCTCGCA
>JAZQXS010000041.1:0-6688 GCA_045633025.1 Eubacteriales bacterium
TTTGAAAAGGGGCCTTAAGAATCCCCTAAACTTTCAAAAAAATGCTGTCGTATGTATTTACTCGCTGTTTCATGGATGGATATTTGCCTTCACCGTGGGTCCCTACCCACTGGGTTGTTAGGGGAGCTTGAGAACAGATTCACTTTCAAGATTTTGATTGAGGATGAATATTAGCAACCTAACGTTGCGGTTTCACGCCCAAATTCGGCTTAAAGTCGAATTTCAAAAGAGATTTGTGCCGCCGCTGTGCGGCAGAACGGAGATGATCATGAAACAATACACCGTCACCGGTATGACCTGCGCCGCCTGCCAAGCGCGGGTGGAAAAAGCGGTCAACGCTATCCCCGGAGTCACATCCTGTGCCGTGAGTCTTTTGACAAACTCCATGGGTGTGGAGGGCGACGCGCCCCCCGCCGCCGTGATCGAGGCGGTCACCAAAGCAGGCTACGGCGCATCCCCTGCCCACGCCGACAAGAATACGTCCACCCGCGCCTCCGACGAAGACCCGCTCTCCGACAGGGAAACCCCCGTCCTGCTCCGACGGCTTCTCTGGTCGGTGGGATTCGTGATGCTGCTCATGTATATTTCCATGGGTCACGTCATGTGGGGCTGGCCGCTTCCCTCTTTTTTCCACGATAATCCCATGGCCGTAGGCCTCTTGGAGATGCTTCTGGCGCTCGCGGTCATGATTATCAATCAGAAATTCTTCATAAACGGCGTCAAGGGAGTCCTGCGCCTCTCCCCCAACATGGACACGCTGGTGGCGCTGGGATCGGGCGCATCCTTCGCGTACAGCACGGCGGTGCTGTTCGGCATGTCCCGCGACCTGGCCGAGGGCTTTACCCACGCCGCTGCGGTTTCCCTTCACGGATTGTATTTCGAATCCGCCGCTATAATCCTGGCGCTCATCACGGTGGGCAAGCTGTTGGAGGCGCGCTCCAAGGGCAAGACCACCAACGCCCTAAAAAGCCTCATGAGTCTCACCCCCGACACCGCCACCGTCCTGCGGGACGGCCGGGAGATGCTCCTGCCCGTGTCCGAGGTACGCAAGGGAGACCGCTTCGCGGTACGTCCCGGAGAGCGTATCCCCGTGGACGGCGTAGTGCTGGAGGGTGTCAGCGCGGTCAATGAATCCGCCCTCACCGGAGAGAGCGTCCCTGTGGACAAGACCGTGGGCGACGGCGTTTCGGCCGCCACCATCAACCAATCGGGGTATCTGGTTTGCGAGGCTGTCCGCGTCGGAGAGGATACTACGCTGGCGCAGATCATCCGCATGGTCAGCGATGCGGCCGCGACCAAAGCCCCCATCGCCAAGGTGGCCGACAGGGTCTCGGGGATCTTCGTGCCCATCGTCATGGGAATCGCGCTGATCGCCACCGCCGCGTGGCTGATCGCAGGACGGGATATCGGCTTCGCTCTGGCGAGGGGTATTTCGGTTCTGGTCATCAGTTGCCCCTGCGCGCTGGGATTGGCCACCCCCGTGGCTATCATGGTCGGTAACGGGGTAGGCGCCAAAAACGGGATCCTGTTCAAGACCGCCGTATCCCAGGAAACAGCGGGACGGGTGGACACGGTGGTGCTGGACAAGACCGGCACCGTCACAGAAGGGAAACCCCGCGTGACCGATCTGCGTATGACGGAGGACGAGGCGTCTGCGCTGACCGCCATCTATTCGCTGGAGCTCATGAGTGAGCACCCCCTCTCCGCCGCGGTCGTGGAATACGCCCGCGAGCGGGGCATGACTACCCTGCCCGTGTCCGAGTTTGAGGCGCTTCCCGGGCGCGGACTCGCGGGACGGATCAACGGAAAGCTCATCCGCGGAGGGAATCGCGCGTTGATTCAAGCCCATGCGGCCATCCCCGCCGCCGTTCTGACCGCCGCCGACACCTGGGCAGGCGAAGGAAAAACGCCCTTGTTCTTTGCGTCTGACAACGCCTTTTTGGGGGTGATCGCCGTGGCGGATACGATCAAGGAAGACAGTCCCGCCGCCATTCGGGAGATGCGTGAGCTTGGGTTGCGGGTGGTGATGCTGACGGGCGATAACCGCCGCACCGCTACCGCCATCGCCCGTGAAGCGGGCATTGACGAGGAAGACGTCATCGCCGGGGTTTTGCCCGACGGCAAGGAGGCCGTCGGCCGCGACCTGCAAGGGACGGGGAAGGTGGCCATGGTGGGCGACGGCATCAACGACGCGCCCGCGCTGACCCGCGCCGACGTGGGCATTGCCATCGGGGTGGGAGCCGACGTGGCCATCGACGCCGCCGACGTGGTGCTGGTACGCTCCCGTCTGTCCGATGTCCCCGCCGCCATCCGCCTCTCCCGCGCCACCCTGCGAAACATCCACCAAAACCTGTTCTGGGCGTTCTGCTACAACTGCATCGGCATTCCGCTGGCCGCAGGCGTATTCATCCCCCTGTGGGGCTGGGAGCTGAACCCCATGTTCGGGGCGGCGGCCATGTCCCTGTCCAGCTTTTGCGTTGTGACAAACGCCCTGCGGCTCAATCTCTTTGATATCCGTAATCCGAAGAAATTCCGACGCAAGCCCCGAAAAAATTCCCCTCCCGTCTCGAACGGCGCTCCTGCCGTTTCGGATATAGAAATTCATCACGAAAGCGAGGAATATCCCATGGAAAAGATTCTGAAGATCGAGGGCATGATGTGCCCCCGCTGTGAGGCGCACGTGGTCAAGGCGCTGAAGGCCATCGACGGTGTCACCGAGGCCGTCGCCGACCACACCGCAGACAAGGCCACCGTGACCCTGTCCGCCCCCGTGGAGGACGCGGTGCTCAAGGCCGCTGTGGAGGAAGAGGGCTACACGGTGCTGGGGATCGAGTGATTCCCTGCTGTGACCCAAACAAGATGAGGCGAGGCCGCGTGGGTCTCGCCTTTTTTTAATTACCAATAAAAACCTTGAAACATCTATAAACTCGTAGGGGCGTTCTTTGAACGCCCGCGGGCGCACACAGTGCGCCCCTACGTGCTCTTGCTTCAATGTTCTAACTGTAAATGAGTATGATTTCAACCATCGGTTTAACTGATTAGAAATTCATCGAAATACTCTTGACAAAAAGTGATTAGACGTGTATAATATCAGTGCAAGGATGACGCACCGCCGCGGGGGGCGTTATCACCAATGAGAAAGGATATTCCAAAGATGTTAAAGCCCCTGCATAAATTCAAAGAAGTCATATCCAATAATTTTTTCATGCTGAAATACATTGCCCATAGCAGCAAATCGTATTTTTTGCTATGTGCCGCTACGATTCTGTTTGACGGTGTAGAAACCTTTGTCAGCCTGTATTTCATCCAATGGATCTATGGCGCCATTGAGAGTGGATATGAGCTGTCTCGTATCATCGGCGTGATCGCCCTTGCGGTCTCTACCCTGTTTTTCGTGTATTTCTTTGAAAAATACCTTCAGAAAGTCGTACGACCGAAAATCGTTTCCAAAATATCCGTACACATCTATACGAATATGCTGGAAAAGATTCCCGAAATTGATCTCCAATGCTACGAAAATTCTTCGTTCTACGATCAATATACCCGCGCACTTTCCGAGACCGAAGGCCGGGCGTTTGCCGTCGTCAACACCATCATAGACTTCCTGGCGGCCATCGTCAATGTGGGTATTGTTGTTACGTACGTAGCCCTCCTTGATCCGATTTTCTTGATTTTCGGTATCGTAGCAACGCTGTCCATTTTCCTGCCCGGATTCATCAATGCCAAGCTCAACTATCGGGAAAGAATGGATAAAACTATTTGGGATCGAAAATCCGGATACGTAAAAAGAATCGCCTATGAGGCAAATTGGGCCAAAGAGTTAAAGCTATACCCCACCGTACTGGATATTTTACAGGACAACTACAGCGAGTCCTGCGACCATGCCGCCTCGGTTCAGGTCAAGTACGGAAAGCGTTTCATGGTCATCAACACCGCGTTTTTGTTCGTGCAACTGCTGTTCAGCAAGGCTTTGCCCTGGGGAATTTTATCCTACAAGGCCATTTCCGGCGCTATGAGCATTGCTATTGTGGCCTCCATTGCAAACGCTTTGGTCCAGCTTCCCAGTATTCTGAACCGTCTGTTTGTCGTATTTCCCCAGCTCTATCACAATAGTCTCTATATTGATAACCTGCGTGAAATGTTGCATTACAAAAGCGTTACGTTCGTCAAGAAAGACACGGCCGTATGCGAGAAAGCCCCCGCATTGCAGATCAAAAACGTTTCTTTTGCGTACGACGGATGTGAGACCAACACCCTTGACCAGATCTCACTCTCCATTCCGTGGGGAAATAAGGTGGCGTTGGTCGGTGTCAACGGAGCCGGAAAAACTACGCTTATCAAATTGCTCTTGAAGCTCTACAACGTCACCGAAGGGGCCATATACGTCAATCATCAAAATATCAATGAGATCGACACCGTGTCGTATCGGAATCTGTTCGGCGTATGCTTCCAGGACTACCAAATTTATGCCCATACCATTGCCGAGAACGTACTCATGAGAAAACTGATTTCCAAAGAGGATGAACAAGTGGTATGGAATGCACTTGAAAAAGTCGGTCTGAAAGAAAAGGTGGAAGAATTGGAGCATGGGATTCACTCGGTACTCACCAAGGAATTTCAATCAGACGGCGTTTATCTTTCCGGCGGCCAAACACAGAAGCTGGTATTGGCACGAGCATTCGCCAGCGACTGCAAGATTTTGATCTTGGATGAGCCCTCGTCCGCGCTGGACCCGATTTCCGAATATGAATTAAACAAACTCATTATCGAAAAGACCACAGACAAAACGGTAATTTTCATATCGCACAGACTCTCTACGACCGTACACGCCAATCAGATCTATTTGTTCAAGGATGGCACGATCGTGGAAAAGGGCTCCCATAAACAGCTTATGAATCAAAAGGGAGAATACGCAAAGATGTTTGATGCCCAGGCATCGGAGTATATCAAGCAATGAAAGGCAAGGAACATCTATGCATCTGAAAGAACTATACCAAAAAATCCCAAAATCATCGTGTAAAGAAGGATGCTTCGCGTGTTGCACAAACAGCGTCCAATATACGCCATCGGAGTCCGAGGCCATGGGTGGCTATTCGTACGACGAAGGGCGTATGATGTGCTCCCATTTGATTGACGGGAAATGTTCTGTATATGAAAGCCGTCCCTTTGTATGCCGATTATATGGAACAAGCGAGTTATTAAAATGCGAGAATTGCACTCCCGAACGTTTTCTCGCCCCAAAAGAAACAAACGAATTGGTGCATCAGTACGTACTGATCAAGCGTGAGGAAGAGTCGCAAAATCTTAACTGAGATTCCCCGCAAAACGAAAGGAACTCAGTCAAACACTCTTGACAAAAAGTGATTAGACGTGTATAATATCAGTATAAGAACAACGCACCGCCGCGGGGTGCAACGAAATACACGACACGAAAGGAATGATACCATGACACACACACCGCAGTCCATCGAACAAGCCCTCATAGACATCGCCTACACCATCGCGGATGAATATGACGCAAAGATCAAGACCCTTGACCCCGCCGCCAAGACCGAAAAAAAGGCTCTGTCTATCCAGCGGGAGATCGCCAGACTTTGTAATCATGCTACCGGACTGAACGGCTTTGGAACCTCAACCTTTGATGACCATATGAGTATGATCGAAAGACGGTTTCGCAATATCACGGCCCGGTACCCCGCCGTAACCGCTTACTATGAAGCATTGACCGAGGATGACCGCCATTTGGTTCTCTTCTTCCTGCAAAGCCTCTACTGCATGACGACATTTTTCCCTTGGAAAGCCGAACTGACCCGCGCCAAGGATGCAGGAGATGCCGCCGCCGTCTTTGAGTTGGAGTTGAAAATCAACACCGTCAAACGCGTGCTGGATGCCCGCCATGCTTGGTGGCAGGAGCACGCCGCCGAGTTGCCCGAAATTCCTGCCGATATTCGGGACGGAAAGGAAGTGCAATTATGACAGATACCGTATTTTTTACATCGGTGAATCAATCCCTCTCCACTGAGTGTCGTCGGCTCTGTGATTTTACGGACGAGTTGGATCGGTCGCCCAAGGAAAAGAAAGAAAGGATCGCCGAGTACAAGTGCGCAAAATACCGATACGCGGGGGTGAGTAACATCCATGCCATCTTCTATCATAGCCACCGCGTAGCCGAATCCTTTGCCCACACTCACTATCTCCCGCCTCACATGGAGCCCCTGTTTCTTGCCTCCCCCGCCTGGGTTGAGGCCTACAAAGCTGCCGACGAGGCCAATCGCCCCGATATAGCCCTTATGGGGGCCACCTTGGCATTTACCGAGGACAAAATCACCGAAAACCGTCAAAAGCGCGCTCACGCCAACGACTGGGAGGCCGTAGAGTTGGATGAACGCCTGGGTGGATACGAATTTGCCAAAGCCTGCTTGCTCGAGGCTTGGAACAACAGAACGGAGGTCAAATTATGAACAACACTGCCATAATGGTCTACGACACCCTCTTTCAAATCGCAGATGACTTCGCTACAGACTACGCCGCCCAAGCCGCCGAAACCCAGGGACGTACCGAGAAAAAAGCACTCACCATTCAAAAGGAAATGGCCTCCCTCTGCAACCGCGCGGGACTGGTGGGCTTTGCCCATCCCAATTACTGCGAGGATCCCCGCATTCCCGACAGCCGCTTCTGCGTCACCACC
>JAZQXS010000042.1:0-7459 GCA_045633025.1 Eubacteriales bacterium
AGCTTCATACCATACCTCTTCTTTCCGTTCTTATACGAACATTGTGGGGCAGGGGCCCCACAAGGGTTTTCGCGATGGCCTTGTCAGCAGTTTTTCAAAACATTTTTTGAAAGTTTTTGAGGATTCTTAAGGGACTTCGCGATGTTTGGCGCTCGCGGCAAACTCGCACCGAGCGCAAGCGAGGAGGTTTTCAAAAAGTCCCTTAAGCGGGATCCGAGGGCAGAGCCCTTGGCGTACTCTCCGTACTCCCCGTACTCCTTACTCCATGTGTGCCGCGTAGTAGTTCATGAGGCAGCCCTCAAGGATGATCTCCTTCTCGTCGGGGGTCAGGCCTGCGAGGTGGAGGGTGATGTCCTCGACGGCGCCGTTTGCGCGGACGACCTTGGCGGGGATGGTCTCGATGCCGCGCTCCACGGCGTCACGGATGCCGGGCACGAATACGCAATCGCCGACCTCATACTCGAAGGGGGTGTCCTTATCCAGCGTGAAGGGCAGAATACCCCAGTTAATGCAGTTGGAGCGGTAGCGCTTGGTGGCGAACTCGTAGCAGATGTTGGCAAAGCCGCCCAGCACCTTCTGGCAGGATGCGGCCTGCTCGCGGGCGGAGCCGTCGCCGGGCTTGTTCGCGAATACGCAGGAGCCGAACTGGGTGTTCTGTACCAGCTCGTCGGCGTTACCGACGGCGGAGAGGACAGCGCGGAGCTTGTCCGAGATCACGCCCTCGCGGCGGTCAGCCTCCTGCTTAGCCACGACCTTGGAGTTGCCCACGTAGTCGGGACAGCGGCGGGAGAGCGCAAACTCGGACAGACGCAGGGGATTGGAGCGGTAGGAGGAGGTCTCGCCCGAGGGGATGAGCTCGTCGGTGGTGGTGACGGGATCGTGGATCACGGCGGCCAGCTCGACGAGGATGTTCTCGGTCAGGGCGTACTGCTTCGGCCAGTCGGTGATGTTGGGACCCATGATCAGATCCACCGAGGGGTCAGCCTTGCCGAAGCCGTAGTACAGGCGCTTCTCGTAGACCTTCTTGTCGAAGTGGTACTCATGGGGGGTGTACTCATAATCCACGTCGGTGGCGGCGGTGATGATACCGCCGTTGCGGGCGGTGGCGGCGATGGAGCGGGCATCCATCAGAGCTACGCCCGAGAGTTGACCCTCACCGGGCTTGGAGCCCTCGCGGTTGGGGAAGTTTCTCGTCGTGTGGCGGAGGGAGAGGCCGTTGTTGGCGGGGACGTCGCCGGCGCCGAAGCAGGGGCCGCAGAAGGAGGGCTTGATGACCGCACCGGCAGAGAGCAAGTCAGCGGTCACGCCGATCTTGGTCAGCTCCAGGGATACGGGCACCGAGGTGGGGTAGACCGACAGGGAGAAGTAGCCGTTGCCGGTATCGTGGTCGCGGAGGATGGCGGCGGCCTCGTCGATGGAGTCGAACATACCGCCCGCGCAACCGGCGATGATGCCCTGGTCTGCCAGGACAGAGCCGTCGGGCTGTACCTTATCCACCAGATTCAGCTTGGCCTTCTTGAACTTCTCGGCGGCCTCGGCCTCGACGGAGGCGAGGATCTCCTTGGCGTTGGCCACGAAATCGTGGATGGTGTAGACATTGGAGGGGTGGAAGGGAAGGGCGATCATGGACTCCATCTCGGAGAGGTCGATGTCGATCATGGCGTCGTAGTAAGCGACGTCGGCCGGCGCGAGCGCCTTGTAGTCCTCGGGTCTGCCGTGGGTCTCAAAGTGCTTCTTCGTGATCTCATCGGTCAGCCAGATGGAGGACAGGCAGGTGGTCTCGGTGGTCATGACGTCGATGCCGTTACGGAAGTCGATGGAAAGTCCGGCCACGCCGGGGCCGACGAACTCCAGAACCTTGTTCTTGACAAAGCCGTTACCAAAGGTAGCACCCACCAGAGCGAGAGCCACGTCGTGAGGGCCGATACCCCGCTTGGGTGTGCCGTGGAGGTAGACCATGACCACCTCGGGGCGATTCACGTCATAGGTGTTCTTGAGGAGCTGCTTGACCAGCTCGGGGCCACCCTCGCCCACGCCCATGGTACCCAGCGCGCCGTAGCGGGTATGGGAGTCGGAGCCGAGGATCATTTTGCCGCACCCGGCCAGCTCCTCGCGGGCGTAGGAGTGGATGACCGACTGGTTGGCGGGGACGTAGATACCGCCGTACTTCTTGGCGGCGGAGAGACCGAATACGTGGTCGCCCTCGTTGATGGTTCCGCCCACGGCGCACAGGCTGTTGTGGCAGTTGGTCATGGCGTAGGGGATGGGGAACTCCTTCAGGCCGCTGGCTCTGGCCGTCTGGATAATGCCGACATAGGTAATATCATGGGACACCAGCGCGTCGAATTTGATCTGGAGTTTGTCCATATTGCCCGAAACGTTATGGGCGTTCAGAATGGAGTAAGCGATGGTACCGCGGCGAGCCTCCTCGGGGGAAACGGCGGCGGTCTCGGCGGGCGTACCGTTTACGAGGTACATCCCGTGTTCATACAATGTAACTGCTTTCATATCAATACCTCCGATTTCAAACAGATAGCATATTATAGCACTTTTTGACGGAGAAGTCAAGAGGGAAAATGCAAAGTTAGGAGCGAAAAAGCTTATTTCGTCAACCCCTTAAACCGCACCGCAAACTCCGCCCGCGCGGTCACGCTCAAAAGCTCACAGGCAAACCCGTTCCGATAACGGGGCTTGCGCTCCATGTAGACAGGCGCGCCCTCGGCCAGGGAAAACAGCCGCAGAGTGAAATCCCGCCGCCCGCCAAAACGGCGCAGTCCCAGATGCCACCCGTTGCCCAGGCTGAACTGATCCGCCACCTTGCGGCCGTCGGCGAACAGCTCGATGAGGTTGCCCTCGTACTCCACGTCCAAAAGAACGTCGGATGCGCCGTCCGGGGACGCGTCAATCGTCAGCGCGAACTCCTTCATCAGCGGATTCTCGGAGATCAGCTCGGTATGGGTCGAAACGGGATGGTCGGGGCAGAGCAGCAGATACTCCCCAAAGCCCTCGCCGCCACGGGGATCGGGATAGACCCGCAGGGAGGTATCCCGGCTGATCGTGAATACCAAAGCATCCCCATCCCGGGTGTAAGCCGCATCGCAGATCACCAGGTACTCCCGCCCGCCGACCGTTACCTTGGAGGCGTTCAGGGAATCCGCCGCCGAGATGGTCAGTATGTCTATGTCCGTTACGTCTCCCTCGATATTGTAGACGGGCTCACGATCCGTAAAGAAAACGTACGTTCTGCCGTTCAGCCTGCAAAGGGGCTGGGCGTTGGCCGTGACCAGCTTTCCCTCGCCTATGGGAAGATTGAAAGGGAAGAACCCGTAGTCCCCGTCGGCAAAGGTCATCTCGGGGAAGGTCACCGCGCCGCTCTCGGTGGGGACGGTGATGGCGCGGGTGTGCTCGGCCATGGTATAGCCCCGAACGAAATTGTTCACGAAGAGATACCCGCTCTCCCCGTCGGTGCGCCAGCAGTAGCGCAGATGCTCCAGATCCGCGGGATTCGTAGGATTATCGGGGGGGAAGCAGGGCGGCATGACCGCCAGCCCCTCGCCGAAGTCCCGCAGGAAGGTAAAGAGGCGGCGGAACTCCCGATAGGCCGGCGTGATCTTACCGTACTCGCTGATGGGCGCCTGGAAATCGTAGTTGAGCTCGGGGCATTCGGTGGCGTTGCCCCACATACGGCTCTCCTGGAGCGCGTAGCCGGGGTTGGTACCGCCGTGGTAGACGTAGATACCCGGCATGACGGTACCCGACGCCAGCTTACAGTGGACGATCCCGCCCACGTCCCGTCCCTCCGAAATGGGACGGCGGTTGTAGGTGGGCTGACAGCCGCCGCCGATCTCGGCGGTCAGGTAGGGGAATGCATCCTGATCAAAGCGGGGCGGACACTTGATATTCTCCTCGGGTCTCTCGTTGGCGCCGATGTTGTTATCGTCGTGGACGGGGGTAAGGAGGTAGTTAGCGTTTGGGGGGAGCTGATCCAGACGCCAATGCCAAGGCTCGTCGGGATAGCCGCCGAACACGGGGATACTCCGTCCGATGGCGGCAGAGCCCCATCCCGTGGCGGTATGGATGGGCGCCGTAATGCCGATCTCCTCGGCCAGCTCCTCCAGCGCGAGCATGTGGGCATTATCCCCGTGGAACTCATTTTCGAACTGGAGTCCCACGATGCACCCGCCGACGTGACGGCGGATTTGGCCGTAGAGGGCTTCCCAGAAGCGGCGGACGCGCGCCATGTAGTCGGGGTGATTGGAGCGGAGCCCCTCCACGCCGTACTGAAGCCAATCCGGGAATCCTCCGTGGCGGCATTCGCCGTGGCACCAGGGGCCGATGCGAAGGCAGACCGGCATATCCTCCTCGTCGCAGATATCCAGGAAGCGCCCGATGTCGCGGGCGCCGCTGAAATCGAACCGCCCCTCCTCCGGCTCGTGGTGGATCCAAAAGACGTAGGTGGCGATGATATCGATGCCGCCCGCCTTCATAAGGCGGATGGACTCCCGCCAGTACGCGGCCTGACAACGGGCGTAGTGGATCTCGCCCATGCAGGGGATCCAGGGCTTTCCATCGCGGAGCAGATATCGGCTTCCGGCGGCGTAGGTATGGTATTGTTTCATATCGGATTCCTTTCTTGCATACGGTAGTTTTTTAAATGTCTCAACCGGTGGGGAAGCATCCCCCTACATCATACTACAAAATCCCACCGCCGTCAAGCCATCCGGGAGAAATTCAAGAGAAAAGCCGGGGTTATTTTCAAGGCCTCTTCGATTCACAATTTATTTACATTTCAAACGAATACCTCGGGTTGACGAACGGCACAAATTGTTGTATAATAATGGTAACTTGGGGAAGGATGTGTTTTTTTGGAAAGCGCTCCGACCCGGGTACAAGTACGTTTGACTGAAAGGAATTTGGTAGAGTTTCAATGTTGAAGTTTGACAAGCAGGAAACCAAGGGGCGCGCCGCCATGACCGCCCTGTTTGATGCCGGTACGTTCGTTGAAATGGGCGCCTTCATCCGCCGCCGCGGAGAGGAACAGCCCTACGATGCGATCATCACCGGCTACGGCTCTGTAAACGGCCGTCTGGCCTTCGCGTTCGTTCAGGACAGCGACCGCAAGGCAGGCGCGCTGGACGAGCTGGGCGCCGACAAGATCCAAAAGCTGTATGAGCAGGCTGTGCGCGTAGGCGCCCCTGTGATCGGCGTATTCGACAGCGCGGGCGCTGTGGTGTATGACGGCGCATCCGCCCTCGCGGCTTACGGACGGGTCATGACTCTGGTATCCGAGGCCTCGGGCATCATTCCCCAGATCGCCTATGTGAGCGGTGTCTGCACCGGTATGGCCGCCACCATCGCCGCCATGTTCGACCTGACCGTGGCCGTCGAGGAGCAGGCAGATAAGACTACTGCCATTGTCGGCGACACCGCCGCCGTCCGCGCGCTGGTTGAGCTTCTGCCCCGCAATAATAAAGACGTCAATGCCATCGATCCCACCGACGCCCCCGACCGTCCCGTGGCTTTGGCAAACGGGATCGCCTCCATCGCCGATCACGGCGCTCTGACCGCCCTTTACGCGGACATGGGCAAGGAGGTCACCGCCGCGCTCTGCCGCATGGGCGGGGTCACCACCGGTCTTATTTCCCTGAGCGGTAAGCTGACCGCCGACGGCGCGCGTAAGGCCGCCCGTCTGGTCTCCTTCTGCGACAGCTTCTCCATTCCCGTGCTCACGCTGGTGGACTCCGAGGGCGTTGACCACGAGGACGCCGCGCCCGCCTTCGGTAAGCTGGCTAAGGCCTACGCCACCGCCACGACCGCTAAGGTCACCGCCATTCTCGGCAAGGCCTACGGCGCCGCCTTCACCCTCATGGGCTCCCGCGCTCTGGGCGCCGACCTGGCATTGGCTCTGGAGAGCTCCGTGATCTCGGTGCTCGCTCCCGAGACCGCCGTGGCCTTCGCCATGAACGACAAGATCACCGCAGAAAAATCCCGCGCCGACGTGGAGGCCGAGTGGCGCGAGACCTACGCGTCCCCCCTGGCCGCCGCTGAGTCGGGCGACATCGACGATGTCATCCCCGAGGCCGAGCTCCGCGCCCGTGTCATCTCCGCCCTCTACATGCTGGCCGAGAAGGCCGACGGCATCCCCGACCGCAAGCACGGCGTTCCTACGCTGTAAGGAGGTCGCTCCATGAAAAAAATCTTCCGTTTCTCCCTGGCGGCGCTGTTGCTCGTCGCGCTCCTGCTCAGCGCAGTTTCCTGCGAGTTCGGCATGGAGAGCATCACGGGCTACACACAGCTTCGGGATCACATCATCGACGAGGTGGGGTACGATCAGAACCTGAATCTGAATGATTACGCGACCATCCGCGTCTCCACCCTGGACGGCGGTGACTTTGAGATCAATGCCGCCATCGGCGCCATGACCGCATCGGGTATCCCCGTCCGCGTCTTCCTGACCATGAACGGCAGTGTGGAAAAGGCTCAGCTCCGTTGTGAGGTGCTGGATCCCTCCACCGCCGCCGTCACCGCCATCGGTCGCGCCGATATCCTTTTGACCCATTACACCGGTAATGAAACCATCTCCTTCGAGGCCGTCGAGAATATGAGCCTGTTCAGCGAAATCAGCTACCGCGAGTTCGCCACCACCCTGCTCAACTCCCTGCTCCTGGCGCTGGATACCTACACTACCGATAAGCTGGATCTCAACGCCCACGATCTGGGCTTCATCGCCCTGTCGGACAAGTACATGGCCGACGTGGAGACCGTCGAAGCCGAGGAAGACCTGGGCGGCGCATTCTCCCCCGCCCGCCTGCAAAAGGCAGGCCTCATGCTCCTGCAGGGCATGGGCATGGTATTTTTGGTGCTGGCTATCCTGTGGGTGGTGCTCTTGATCTTCAAGGCCGTGTTCTACAAGGATCCCGCCAAGAAGACCGAAAAGCCCGCCAAGGCTGAAAAGGCCGAGGCTCCCGCTCCCGTAGCGGCTCCCGCCCCCGTCACCGCCGCTCCCGCGGCCGACGACGGACAGCTCGTGGCGGTGATCACCGCCGCCGTTGCCGCCGCCATCGAGGCTGACCCCGCTCTCTCCTCCCAGTTCGCCAGCGGCTTCCGCGTGGTCTCCTTCAAGAAGACCGATAAATCCCGCAACCGCTGATCCCATCTGCTTCAAATATTGAAAGGAAATTATCATCATGAAAAGATTCAACGTCACCGTAAACGGTGTTGCTTATGACGTAACTGTTGAGGAGATCGGCGGTGCCGCTCCCGTAGCCGCTCCCGCTCCCGTAGCCGCCCCTGTGGCCGCTCCCGCCGCTGCCCCTGCCGCAGCTCCTGCTGCCGCACCCGCTCCCGCCGCCGCTCCTGCCGGTGCCGCCGGCTCCACCCCCGTCAAGGCGCCTCTCCAGGGTACCGTTATGAAGGTTCTGGTCAAGCCCGGCGGGTCCGTCAAGAAGGGCTCTCCCGT
>JAZQXS010000043.1:0-2765 GCA_045633025.1 Eubacteriales bacterium
GATCTCGGAGGGGACGACGTGGTAGGGAACCTCCAGCGATTCACACAGAGCGCGGATGCCTGCGTAAGGATCGTCGGGCGGGGTTTTGTCCCGGTTGGCCTCAATGGCGCCGAAGCCCATATCTACCGTGACAGCGATGAGCTCGAAGGGCTGAGGGTAGAATCGACGCAGACCGGCCAGCGCGTACAGCAGGGTCAGCGAGTCCTTGCCCGCCGATACGCCGACAGCGATCCTATCTCCCGCGCGGATCATGCCGTAATCGTCTACGGCGCGGCGGGTGTAGCTGAGTATATGCTTCATGTGATCCATAGTAAACTCCTTAAGGTGAGCGGCAGGGCTTTGCCCTGCACCCGCTTAGAGCCTTTTGGGAAAAAAGGATCTAAGAACTCCAAAACTTTGAAAAGATGTAAGGTGTATATTATTTTCGGTTTTCGCCCGTGAAGCGGGCAGGAAATCCGCAATTCGCGTACACGTACTCTGCGTCCGCCGTGGCCTTCATGGGTTGCGCGGGCTTATCGGGACGCTCCGGGTCAGCCTCCCATAAACACAGGGGAGGCGAGACCTTCAAGCCGGGGGCGGCGTACTTGACTGCCTCCACCAGTACCATAGAGGGGAAGGCGGCGGCGGTAGCCTGCACCAGGGTCATCCGCTTGGGCTCCAGATGGGCGTCCCGCAGGCCTGCGAAGAGATCACCCAGCCGCTCGGGGCGGAACACACAGCAGAAGCGTCCGCCGTGCTTGAGCAACCGTCCGGCGGCGGCGCAGAAATCGGATACGCTTCCGCAAACCTCGTGGCGGGCGATGTATTTCTCGTCAGCGGTGTTGCGCGCGCCGCACCCGGGCGCCATGTAAGGGGGATTGGCGGTCACCAGATCCACCTCACCGCCCACATCCTCGGCGGACAGTTCCCGCACGTCGGAGCACAGCGAGGTCAGACAGGCTTCCATGCCGTTGAGGGCGGCATTTCGAGCGATCAGCTCGGCAAAGGTGGGTTGGATCTCCACCGCCACCGCGTGGGCGGCCTTGTTTCGCGCCAGACAGAGCAGGGGAATGATGCCGGTGCCGCTCCCCAGATCCACGGCGATTCCGTTTCGTACAGGGCGCGCAAAAGCCGCCAGCAGGTAGGCATCCGACCCGAAGGTCAGACCGTCCGCCCGCTGGATGAGCCGGATATGCTCGTTGACCTCATGTAAAATTTCTCCCTCGCGCAACTCCATGTGTGTTCCTCCGTTCTGTGTTCGCCGTATGTAGGGCGCGGCCGCGTCATTCTCGCTGGGTGGATAGGCCGTAAAAACAACATCTCCCGACCTTTGCGCGATTCGCCACATAAGATCGGGAGTGTTGTTCGAGTCTGAAATTACTCAGCCTTGGGAGCCTCAACAGGGCAAGCGTCTGCGCAGGAGCCGCAGTCGATGCACTTGTCAGCGTCGATCTCGTACTTGCCGTCAGCCTCGTAGATAGCCTCGGTGGGGCAGTTCTCAGCGCAAGCGCCGCAGGAGATGCAATCATCGCTAATCTTGTATGCCATTGTCATGACCTCCGTATAAGTATTTGCTCATATCCGCTGGAAACAGCGAATATGGCTTCTACACTATTATATCACAAATCTAAAAATTTTCAAGGGGTATTGGGCAAATTCTACGCGAAAAAACCTGTAAAAGATGTTAATAATCTGTGAATCATAGGCTTTTCCCCGCGCAGAGGCATCATTCGTCGGAGTCAGGCTCGCTGACCGCCTCGTCGGGACGGGGATGGCGCACCTGCACCTCCACCAGCTCCCGCTTGTACTTTTTGGGGGCGGTTTCGGTTTGATTCCGCAGGCTGACCTTGACTTCTCCCAACAGAGGGTAGATTTCCGTCACCACGCCGGGGCCGTCGGGGGTGTTGACGAAGGTGCCCTGGGCGGGGGTGCGGCGAATCTCCTCGGCGTAGGTGTCGTACTCATAGCGCAGACAGCACACCAAACGGCCGCAGCAGCCCGAGATCTTGGAGGAATTCAAGGAAAGGTTCTGCTCCTTGGCCATCTTCATGGATACCTGCCCGAAATCGTTGAGGAAGGTGGAGCAGCAGAGGGGGCGGCCGCAGGCGCCCAGACCGCCGATCATGCGGGATTCGTCCCGGATACCGATCTGGCGCATTTCAATGCGTACATGGAAGACGCCGGCCAGATCCTTGACCAGCTCGCGGAAGTCCACTCGGCCGGCCGAGGTGTAGTAGAACAGGAGCTTGGAGTTGTCGAAGGTATACTGAATGGAGACCAGCTTCATGTCCAGCTTGTGCTCGGCAATCTTCTGGACGCCGATGGGATAAGCGGCCTCTTCCTTCTCCCGGTTTTCCTTGTGATGGGCGATGTCTGCTTCGGTGGCGATGCGGATGACGGGGCGCAGGGGAGGAACCACCATGGACTCGTCCACCAGGCGGTTGGCGATGTAGACCTCGCCGAATTCCAGACCGCGGGCGGTCTCCACGATGGCGTACTGACCCACCTTGCAGGTGAGCTCACCGGGATCGAAGAAGTAGGTCTTCCCGCCCGCGCGGAAGCGGATGCCCGCAATGACCAGCTTTCCTTCTGGAAGGATCTCGGGGATGGCTTCTACGGGCTTGGCAAAAATATCCCGTTCCAGGATGCGCTCCACCTCGGCGGCATCGGGCGCGTCATCGGGATCTGCGGGGGCGGGCGAGGGGCTTACCTGGTCGTCAATGAGCAGGTTTTCCATGTCCGGCAGATCGGCTTGGGGAGATTGGCGGCGGATATTGCGCTGGGGG
>JAZQXS010000044.1:0-9950 GCA_045633025.1 Eubacteriales bacterium
AGGGACCCACGGTGAAGGCAAATATCCATCCATTAAACAGCGAGTCAATACATACAACAGCATTTTTTGAAAGTTTAGGGGATTCTTAAGGACCCTTTGAAAAGGGTCCTTAAGCCGCCGGAGGCACGCTCTCCTATTCAATGTTTTCATCAAGGATTCGTATAAATCCTTTCTCCTTTTGCGTTTATCCGAGGCTCCAACGAAATTATACACCCGACAGGGCGGATTTGTCAAGGGGTCTGTCATTTTTTTGGCCGCGCCTTAAGGCCGGGAGGTGAGCGGTTTTTCGCGCTGTGTCCCATAGAACACAGCGCAGGGCATTTCTTTTCGTCATTTCTACGAAAAAGGCGATGAAACGGCTTGACATATTTGAGAAAATAGTATATAATTGATGTGTGAAACTTATTGAAGGGAGTTTTTGACATGAAGTTCCAACTGAAACGCATTCTTGCGGCTCTTTTGGCGGGGCTTATGCTTCTGCCCGCCGTATCCTGCGCCCGAGCCGATGATCCGTCCTCCGAAACCAAAGACCCCAACGCCACCGAGCTCGTCACCGAGGCGGATACGGGGGATAAACCGGATATCGGAAAGAAGAATTACGATTGCGAATTTTTCGCAACGGGTATCATTGAGACCGGCGTTCCCGCTGTCATGGAGGAGCTGGAGGGAGAACCCCTCGGCGATGCCGTTTTTGAGCGGGGCGTCAGCATCCGCGATCACCTCGGCGTGACGCTTGTATGGGAGGAGCAGGACGATTGGGTCACGTACCATGAGGGCATTCTCCGCACCATTCAAGGAGGCGAGGACGCGTACCAGTTGGTCATGACCCACGTTTATCAAGGTATTCCCGCCTTTATCTCTTCGGGCGGCGTACGGGATTTTGCCGAGCTGCCGGCGATCGATCCGGAGGCGCCGTACTGGTCGTTGGATTTCATGCAGGAGTTGGCTGTCGATGGTAAGTATCTTATGGGCTATAACGATTTCTGCCTGTCCACCACCAATTGCCTTGCCGTCAACAAGGATATCGCGGCGCGGTATAATCTGGCCGTCCCCTATGAGGATGTGCGGAGCATGACGTGGACGCTGGATAAGCTGATGACCCTGGCCGCCACGGTGGCCGAGGACAACGGCGACGGCGTGTGGAACGAACAGGATATCTACGGGATCGCCGGCATCGGCTGGGTGGACATGGCGTCCTTCGTGACGGCCGCCAATCTGAAGATCGTGGATCTGGACGAGGAGGGGCTGTATCAGGTCGCCTATGAGAATAACTCCGAAAAGACGCTGGGGCTGCTCGACAAGCTCTGCAAAATGTACAACCACGAGTCCGCCTTCTTCTACCCGCCCTTCAAGACCAATCCCACGTTGGATTTCTCGAAAGGACAGACGATGTTCCATGTGTTGGAGACGTCCACGATGCCCGACCTGCGGAATACGGAATTCCGCTTCGGTGTGCTCCCTCTGCCGATGTATGACGAACAGCAGCAGGAATACCGCTCTCTGAGCTGGAACGGAGTGCTGTTCATTCCCACGACTATTCAAAATGAGCGGATGGTCGGCGAGGTGGTAGAGCTGCTCGCCTTCTACACCGCCCCCGTCAGGAAGGCCTACTACGAGGATCTTCTGGGCTCCAAGCTGGCCGAGGCGCCCGATGACGCTGAAATGCTGGATATCATTTGGGAAACCCAGGCGGGCGACGTAGGCTTGATCGTGTCCAATCTGGACGGACTGGGGGATCTTGTGTGTATGGTTCCGAATATGTGTATTGAGGGTAGCACGAACGGGTATGCCTCCTACCTCAAATCCTATATGAAGCAGGCCAACAAATCCTTGAAAAAGCTGTTTTTGCCCTCGTGATGCGAGCGCCTGTGGAGAGGAGCTTTTGCTTATGAAATTTCAATGTAAGCGTTTCCTTGCCGCCCTTCTGGCGGGACTCATGCTTTTGCCCGGCGCGTCCTGCGCCAAGGTCGGCGATACCCCCTTGGACACCTCGGATCCGCTCGCGACCGAAAGCGCCACCGAGGCCGATACCGGCTATAAGCCCGATATTGAAAAGACCGACTACGACGCCAAATTTACCATCATCGGCATCAACCCGCTCCTCTCCTACCTGGGAGCCGACGAGAGCTCTGCCGGCGACCCCTTCAGGGAGACCATCTATGAGCGCTGTATCCGAATCCAAGAGCATCTGGGGGTGGAGCTGGTTCTGATTGAGGGAGCGGGCGGCTCGGGCTACGCCGAGGACGTGATCCGTACCGTGCAATCCAATGACGATTCCTACCAGCTCGTGGCCACGCCCTGCCACAACGGCGTGTATCCCTTGCTCACCTCCAATGCCCTGTACGATTTCGCCGAGCTGGAATCCATCGACATGGACGCGCCCTACTGGTCGCGCGGCATCATGGAGGAGTACCTGATCGGAGACCGCTACGTTGTGGGCTACAACGATGCCTGCCTGGCCAGCGCCGCCTGCCTGGTGTTCAATAAGGATCTGGCGACCAAGTACAATCTGGCGGAGCCCTACGACGACGTGCGGAACAGGAAGTGGACGTTTGACGCCATGAACGCATTCGTTGCAAGCGTGGCCGAGGATAACGGTGACGGGATCTGGGATGTGAACGATACCTACGGTATCACCGGGGACGGGCAGGTGGATCTCATGTCCTTCACGGCCGGGTGCGGCATCAAAATGGTGGATCGGGACGAGGACGGCAACTATCACGTCGCCTACAACGACACCCCCGAGAAGATGCTGGATTTCCTCGATAGGCTGGAAAAGCTCGACCACGCGGAGTATTCCTTCTTCGGTAAGCCCCAGACCGAGCTCAACGGCGTGGAGGTCTCCTTCGATGACGGACAGGCTCTGATCCGTATGCAGAACACCGATGGTCTGACCGCCATGCGCCAGACGGCGGTGCGCTTCGGCATTCTGCCCTATCCCATGTACGACGAGGAGCAGGAGGATTATCTCTCCCTCAACTGGAACGGTCTTCTTATGATCCCCGGCTCCATCAAGGATCCTGCCATGGTCGGCGAGGTGGTGGAGCTCATGGCCTACTATTCCGCCCCCGTCAAGATCGCCTTCTTTGAGGATCTTCTGGGCTCCAAGCTGGCCGAGGCTCCGGAGGACGCCGAGATGCTGAATATCGTGTGGGATACGCAGACCAATGACATTTGTCTGGCGGTTTCCTCCGGCAACCAAGCGCTGTGGGATCTTTTGTACATGGTCGGATTCCTCTGCCGCGATGGTGTGGATCAGTATGCCTCCTACATCAAGACCCGCGCCAAAACAGCGAATAAGGCGCTGGATAAGATCTTCAATCCCACGTGAGTACGGCATTGCTTTGGGAGAACCCGCTTCGGCGGGTTCTTTTTTTGACGGCGCTTTTAAATGCACAGGCAATGCCGCGCTCCATCTGACAAAAAAATATACAATCCTCCTGCATTTATTCATTTTAGAGGTTGACTTTCACGCGAAAATGCAGTATAATAATACTGATATACTATGCCGTTGGCATAAAACGCCGAGAAGATCATTGAAATTCCCATAGAGCGAAACGAAAGGACACACAAAATGGCAGACAATCAGAACAACAGCCGCCCCGGCCGCGGCAAGAAGAGCGCCGATACTCTCCGCGAGGAACGCAGAGCCGCCCGCGAGGCCGTAATGGCTCTCCTGTTTGAGACCGAATATCACAAGGACGAGACCCCCGAAACCGTCTACCGCCGCGCTGTGGAGGCGAGAGACGTCCCCTCCGACGACCGCTACATCCGCAAGGAGTACTACGGCATCATGGAGCATATCGCTACCATTGACGCCCTCCTCTCCCGCCATGCCAAGGGCTGGCGTACCGATCGACTCTCCCGCGTGTCCCGCGCCGTCCTGCGTTTGGGCACGTATGAGGTGGTCTATGCCGATAAGATCCCCGCGCCCATCGCCATCAACGAGGCCGTGGAGTTGGCCAAGAAGTTCGACGATCCCAAGGCCCGCGCCTTCATCAACGGCGTGCTGAACGCCATCAAGAACGAGCTGGAAGCAAACGGCGGTGTCATCGAGGAGGTCGTCCCCGCGGAAGAGAAGCCCATGGAGGAGGTCATGGCCGAGATCATGGAAACGGTCGAGACCGCTGAACCCGGCGAGCCCGCTGAGCCCGCCGAGGCCGAGTGAGCCATGGATGACAAGCAGAATGCCCGCCCCTGTTTCGTGGGCTTTGATACCAGTAACTATACCACCTCGGCGGCGGCCTGCGCGTCGGACGAGCATGGCCGCGTGACGGTCATCGCCAACTGCAAAGCTCCCCTGCCCGTAGCCGAGGGCGCGCGTGGACTCCGTCAGAGCGACGCGGTCTTCGCCCATACCAAGAATCTACCCGCGGTCATTCGCGAGCTGCGGGGCATTCTGGAGGCAGGGAACTACCGCGTCACCGCCGTGGGGGTATCGGCTACCCCCCGCGATGCCGCTGATTCCTATATGCCTTGCTTCCTTACCGGTATCGCCGCCGCCGAGGCCTTTGCGGCAGGGTGCGGGCGCGAGGTGCATCGGTTCTCCCACCAGAGCGGGCACATCATGGCCGCACTCTATTCCTCGGGCGCGCTGGCCGAGGGCAAGCTCCTCCGCGATGATTTCCTGGCCTTTCACGTGTCGGGCGGCACCACCGAGGCGGTGGTGGCTCATCCCCGTGAGGGAGGCTTTGATGTGGAGTTGGTAGGCTTTGGAGCCGACCTCCACGCGGGGCAGGTCATTGACCGCGTGGGCGTGATGATGGGGCTGGAATTCCCCTGCGGACGGGCTTTGGAGCAGTTGGCGGCGCAGAACATCGACAAGCTCCCCCAGGTCAAGACCTGCGTGCGGGAGGGTGTCTGCCACCTGTCGGGTCTGGAAAACCAGGCCGCCGATCTATGGAAGAAAACGGACAACCGTCCCTTGGTCGCCGCCTACGTGCTGACCACCATCGGAAAGACCCTGCGCAAGATGACCGATCAGCTCCAAGCCGCGCGGGCAGAGCGTGGAGAGTCCATGCTTCCCGTGGTCTATGCGGGAGGGGTCATGAGCAACAAATTCATCCGTCCTCTGCTGACAAGCGGGGCGAAATGGAGAGTGTATTTCTCCGAGCCTGCTTTTTCGGCGGATAATGCGGCGGGAACGGCGATTTTGTGCGCCCTGGAGGCGAAGTGAAATGCGCTTTCGGCGTAAGATAAGCGGCTGTGCCGCGTGAAAGGAGTCCCCTATGGAGCCAATGAACCGCCCCGACGCATTCAGCGTCAGTCAGCTCAACGAATATATCAAAATGCTCCTGGAGGGCAACCCCAACCTGAGCGACCTGTGGGTACAGGGGGAGATCTCGGGGGCTAAGCTCTATGCCTCGGGGCATCTCTACTTTTCCCTTAAGGACTCCGACAGCGTGCTCTCGGCCGTGATGTTCCGCGGGTCTATGGCGAAGATAGAGTTCGAGCCCGAGAACGGCATGAAGGTGCTGGCGCACGGCCGCGTGTCGGCCTACCCTCCGCGGGGACAGTACCAGTTCATCGCCGACCGCATGATCCCCGACGGCGCGGGGGCTCTCGCCGTGGCCTTTGAACAGCTCAAGGCCAAGCTCAGCGCGGAGGGGCTGTTCGACCCGGCTCGAAAAAAGCCCCTGCCGTCCCATCCGAGACGCATCGGCGTGGTCACCTCGCCCTCGGGCGCGGCGGTGCACGACGTCATCCGCGTAGCGAAAAAGCGTTGCCCGTCAACCGAAATTCTCATATTCCCCTCGCTGGTGCAGGGAGCCGAGGCGCCCGCTTACCTGCGCGGGGGTATCCAATACTTCAACGCCGTGAGGGATGACCCCGAGCAGGGGGTCGATCTCATCATCATCGGCCGCGGCGGCGGCTCCGCCGAGGATCTGTGGGGCTTCAACGACGAGCGGCTGGCGCGGGTCATTGCCGCCTCCGCCATTCCCGTGGTGTCGGCGGTGGGGCACGAGGTGGATTTCACCATCTGCGATTTCGTGGCCGATCTCCGCGCCGCCACCCCTTCCGCGGCGGCTGAATTAGCTTTGCCCGATAAGGAGGATCTGTCCCGTCAGGTGGGGGCGCTGGCCACCCGCCTGTGGGGGGCACAGACCACCCGTCTCCGCCGGCTGCGCACCCGCTTGGGACAGCTTTCCGCGGCAAAGGTATTGACCTCCCCCGAGGGAGTCTACCGCTTGCGCCGCGAGACCCTTGAGGGGCTTTCCAAGCGGATGAATCTGTCGGTCAGCCGACATCTGACCCATAAGCGGCAATCCCTGGAGCGCGCCGTGACGGGGCTCTCCGCGCTCAATCCGCTGGGCGTGCTGGGGCGGGGCTACGCTCTGGTGCAAAATGAGGAAGGGAAGGTCATTCCCGCCGCGGGGCAGTTGTCCGTCGGGGACACGGTGACCCTGCGCTTTGCCGACGGCAGAGCCCATGCGGTGATCCAAGACACCGCAATCCACAATCAAGAACAGGAGGTCAAAGCCCATGAGCGAGACCAATGAAGTAAAGAAATCCGTTGAGTTTCCCGTTGAAATCCCCTTTGAGGAGGCGATCGCCCGTTTGGAGGTCATCGTCAAGACCATGGAGGGGGATGCGGTGTCTCTGGACGAGAGTTTGGCTCTCTATGAGGAGGGGGTGGCGCTGGTGCGCCGCTTGAGCCGCGAGCTGAACGAGGCCGAGCAGCGGGTGCAGATCCTCCAGAAAACGCCCGAGGGCGAGATCAAGCCGGCGCCCTTTTCCTCTACCGAGGATTGAGGTGTGATGAATATGGAAAACATGAATTATGAGGGTGTGGCCAAGGCGGTGCTTCGGGAGAATGCGGATTTGGTGGAGTCGCTCTTGAATTCGCTCTATCGCGGAGGCGGCCGATGCGACGCGGCGCTGGACGAGGCCTGCCGATACTCCCTGCTGGCCGGCGGCAAGCGGGTGCGCCCTGCGCTGACGCTGGAATTCTGCCGCCTGTTCGGCGGGCGGGTCGAGGCGGCCCTGCCCTTTGCGGCGGCTGTGGAGATGATCCACACCTTCTCCCTCATCCACGACGATCTGCCTTGCATGGACGACGATGACCTCCGCCGAGGCCGCCCTACGAATCATAAGGTGTTCGGGGAGGCGTACGCGCTTCTGGCCGGAGACGGTCTGGCGCTGGATGCCTTCGGTGTAGCCGCCGCCAATGAGCTGGTTTCGCCTGATGAGCGCGCCGAGGCGGTGCGCCTCTTGTCGCGAGCGGCCGGTTGCGGCGGCATGGTACGCGGTCAGATCATGGATATGTTCGGCGAGCAGAATACCTTGACCTACGAAGAGCTTTTGGCTCTCCATGCCCACAAAACGGGGGCGCTTATCCGTGTGGCCGCTCAAATGGGTTGCCTCGCCGCAGGTTGCTCTGCGGGGTCTCCCGAAATGACGGCCGCCGAGGGATACGCCGAGCGTATCGGCTTGGCCTTCCAGGTGATCGACGATATTCTGGATGCGACTGCAACCCCCGAGCAGCTTGGAAAATCGGTGGGCGGTGACGCGAGCCACCACAAGAATACCTTCCTGTCCTTCTCCGGTATCCCCGAAGCGGAGGCGTATGCCGCGCGGCTGACGGATGAGGCCGCGGCTCTGTTGACTCCCTACGAGGGAGCCGAACGCTTGATTGCGCTGGCGCGGTATCTGGCGGTGCGGAAGGTATGAAAATCTGATGTAAGTAAAGGAAGATCCATGAATTTTTGGAAAGCTTTGATTCATAATTTCCCTTTGGTTTGCGCGGGAACCGCCTGGCTTTCCGCTCAGATCTTGAAGGTGTTCACCGGCGTGTTCAAAATGCGGGAATTCAGCGTTTCCGCGCTTTTGTTCGGAAACGGCGGAATGCCCTCCTCCCACTCGGCCTCGGTCTGCGCCCTGATGGTGGCCTGCGGTCTGGCCTTTGGGGTGGATTCGGGGTATTTTGCCATCGCCACGCTGTTCGCCATCATCGTCATGGGGGACGCGGCCGGTGTGCGCGCCGAGACGGGAAAGCAGGCTAAGGTGCTCAATCGTATGATGAAGGATCTGATCGCTTCGACGAAGCATGAGGACGTGAACCATAATCTCAAGGAGCTGGTCGGCCACACCCCACTGCAGGTGGCCATGGGTGCGCTTCTCGGGCTGTCCCTCCCCTTCCTGATGACGCTGATTCCGCTGTACCGGGGGTATTTTCCCCTATGAGAGCGGATCTGTATCTGGTGCAGAGCGGCTACGCCGACAGCCGTACTCTGGCGCAAAAGCTGATTACCGACGGGGCGGTGACGGTGGACGGCCGTGTTCTCCGTAAGCCTGCGGAGGATATCCCCGAGGGGACACATGCGGTGGCGGTGGCCACTACGGCGGATACCCGCTACGTGGGGCGGGGCGGACTCAAGCTGGAGGCCGCCTTGGCGGCCTTTCCCGTGTCGGTGAGGGGCGGGGTCTTTGCCGATATCGGCGCGTCCACCGGCGGATTCACCGATTGCTTGCTCCAAAACGGAGCCGCGCGAGTCTACGCGGTGGATGCGGGGCATGGACAGCTTCATCCCCGCCTGCTGGCGGATGCGCGGGTACGCTCTGCCGAGGGCATGAACGCCCGCAATCTGACGCCCGCCGATCTCTGCCGGATCGAGGCGGCGTGGCGGAGCGGGCATTCCGCGGCGGCGGAGAGCTTTGACGGTCTGGTGGACGGCATCGTCATGGACGTTTCCTTCATATCCCAGACTCTGCTTCACCCCGCGCTGGCAACCATCCTGCGGGATGGCGGGTTTATGATCGCGCTGGTCAAGCCGCAATTCGAGCTGACCAGATCGGCGCTGAACAAGCAGGGAATCGTGAAGCAGGAGAAGGACCGCAAGGCGGCGCTGGAGAAGGTTCTGACCTCCGCCGCGGCCTGCGGATTCGAGGCTTTGTCCGTGATCCCGTCCCCCATCGAGGGCGGCGATGGGAACAAGGAATTTTTGGCGTATTTCCGGAAGAAAGAATCGGAAAGTAGGTGTACTCATGGCTGACGTGAAGAAGATCGCGTTGATTACGAATTTTAATATATACGAAAAGGCGGGCGCCGCCATGCAGGTGGCGCAGAGGCTTTCGGCGTATTCCTGCGAGGTGATGGTCGCCTCCTTTAACCGCGACAAGGTGATCCGTATGAACCGCGGGCGGATGGCGTTTACGTTTTTGCCGATGGACGAGCTGTATGCCCGCGCGGATCTGCTCATCGTACTGGGCGGAGACGGTACCATCCTGGAGGCCGCGCGGCGCTCGGCTCTGCGGCAAACGCCCATTCTGGGCATCAATCTGGGTCGTGTGGGGTACATGGCCGAGCTGGAAATGAGTGAATTGGAGCTTTTAGCCCGCCTGTTTGACCGTGTGACCGCCGAGGGACACGTCGCCGCGGATTACTCCATCGAAACTCGCTCCATGCTTCATGTGGAGGTGCTCAGCGCCGAAGGGGCGGTACGTCAGCAGATGTACGGTCTGAACGACGCCGTCATCACCAACGGCTCGGTATCCCGCATCGTGGATATCGAGCTGTCCGAAAACGGGACACCCGTGACGACCTACCGCTCCGACGGCCTGATCGTGGCGACCCCCACGGGCTCCACCGCCTACTCCATGTCGGCGGGAGGCCCCGTGACCGACCCCCGGGTGAAGTGCTTCTGTGTGACGCCCATCTGCCCCCACTCGCTGGCGGCCAGACCCATGATCTTCCCGGATGATTCGGTTCTCGAGATCTGCAACATCTGCCAGCGGGAGAAGATGCTGTACCTGACGGTGGATGGCCGTACCAACTGCGAGCTCTACCGCGGCGAGGTGGTGCGCATCACCAAGTCTCCCCTGGAGACTCGGCTGGTGCGGTTGAAGGATTGCGGGTTCTATCACCGCTTGCGGATGAAAATGTCCGAGCATACATAATCCGGAGGGAAATTTACTATGAAGAAGAACCGTTTGGACAAGATCATAGACAT
>JAZQXS010000045.1:0-6517 GCA_045633025.1 Eubacteriales bacterium
GGGAAGAAAAAAACTCTGGAGCTTACTTTTGAGGATAACGAGGATCTGGAATCGCTTCTTAAGCTGCTTTGCGGCGACGATTTCTTCAATGAAGGATCGTTTTAACGTTGTTTCACGGGAAACATTAGTCAAAAATTGTAAAAATATGTAAATAAATGATTGGAGAATTAAAATGTTAGATATCAAATACATCAAGGAAAGCCCCGAAGAGGTAGTTGCAAGACTTGCAAAAAAGGGAAAGGACGCAAAGGACGAGATAGCCAAGATACTTGAGCTTGACGAGACACGCCGCTCCTTCATTGCTGAGACAGAGTCCATCAAGGCGGAGCAGAACCGCACCAACAAGCTCATTCCTCAGTATAAGAAGGAAGGGAAGGACGTCTCTGAAATCTTCGCTGAAATGAAAACCATGTCTGCCAAGACCAAGGAGATCGACGAGAAGCTCAAGGAGGTTGAGGCCAAGAGCACCGATATTCTGCTGGGCCTGCCCAACCTGCCCGACGAGGATCTGCTTCCCGGCGGCAAGGAGAACAACGAGCCTCTGCGTTACTGGGGCGAGCCCAGAAAGTTTGATTTCGAGCCTAAGCATCATGTGGATCTTTGCACCGATCTGGGTCTGATCGACTATGACCGCGGCACCAAACTGGCCGGCTCCGGCTTCTGGATCTATCGCGGCATGGGCGCCCGTCTGGAGTGGGCTCTGCTCAACTACTTTATTGATACCCACCTGGCAGACGGCTATGAGCTCATCCTGCCTCCCCACATGCTGGAGTATGAGTGCGGTCTGACAGCCGGTCAGTTCCCCAAGTTCGCTGATGAGGTCTACAAAATCGAGAATCCTACTGATAACCGTATGCACTACATGCTCCCCACCGCCGAGGCAGCCCTGGCATCTCTCTACCGAAACGAGATCCTTACCGAGGCTGATCTGCCCAAGAAGCTGGTTTCCTACACCCCCTGCTTCCGCCGTGAGGCTGGTTCCTATCGCTCCGACGAGCGCGGCATGGTGCGCGGACACCAGTTCAATAAGGTGGAGATGTTCCAGTATACCCTTCCCGAGCAGTCCGACGCCGCTTTCGATGAGCTTGTCACCAAGGCTGAGGCTCTGGTAGCCGGTTTGGGATTCCATTTCCGCACCGTTAAGCTGGCCGCCGAGGATTGCTCCGCATCCATGGCTCGAACCTATGATATTGAAATTCAGATTCCTTCCATGAACGGCTACAAGGAGGTTTCCTCGGTATCCAACGCCCGTGATTACCAGGCTCGCCGCGGTATGATCCGCGTTAAGCGCGCGAACGGTAAGACCGAGTACGTCCACACGCTGAACGGCTCCGGCCTGGCAACCAGCCGTATTCTTCCCGCGCTGGTCGAGCAGAACCAGAATGCCGACGGCAGCATCAACGTGCCCGACGCGCTGAAGAAGTACCTGGGCGTGGACGTCATCCGTAAATAAGGAGGCGGGACTCCCATGTGGTTGAACAGATTATTGTATTCGTCAACGGGGGAGCCGTCACTTTTAGAGGAGCTTTGGGCATATCTGGAGGGAAAATATTTCTCGGTGAACACCGGCCGCTATCAGCACATAGATATCGGCACAGGCTCGCTCGTGACCTTACAGAGAATTGTTCTGGGATTATTTGCGGGTATCGTGATCGCCGCCGGGATTGCCTGCTATGATAAAAACCGTTTGGGGGCTTTTGTGCGCAAGCTGGTCAAGGAGCAATGCCTATGGCCGGACAAGGCAAAGACCCTGTATGAGCTGGGCTTCGCCAAAAGCAGCGGCATAAAATCCAGCCTTCGCAGTACGAACCAACTGGGAAAGATCGTTCATTGCGTGGAAAAAGAGGCCTATGACAAGCAGGTCGAGGAGGATCGAGCCGCGTATATTGCCGAGCATGGCAACGACAAGGACTTTTACAGACCGATGTACCGCATTGACTTCAACAATGATCATTTCTACATTCCGGACGAGGAGCATTACAGGGCAGAGGTACGGTACGATGAAAAGGGCTCCGGCTGGCGCGCGTTTATTCTGGTGCTGCTGGTTGCCATCATCGGCGCATCGCTGGTTTGCTTCCTGTTGCCGGATATGCTGCAGTTGGTCGATAATATGATTGGAATTCTGAGCGACAACAACAGGTATCTGACCGAATAACAGATGGAGGATCGTATGAACCAAAGCAACAAAAAACGCCCCGTGATCGGGGTGGTTCCTTCCCGCAGTGACAAGGCGGCCTACCTCAAATTTGAGTATTCGAACGCCATTTGGCAGGCCGGCGGTCTGCCCGTTGGACTGGCATACACGACAGATCCCGTAAAGCTGGCGGAATACGCCGAAATTTTCGACGGATTCCTGTTTTCGGGCGGTGTTGACGTGGATCCAGCCGAATACGGAGAGGAAAAGCAATTTGACAGCGTGAGCGTTGACCTTGAACGCGATGCTTTTGAAAAAGCGCTTTTCGCTGCCGTATACCCCACCGAGAAGCCGATTTTGGGAATCTGCCGCGGGATTCAATCCATCAACGTATGGCTGGGCGGAACCCTCCACCAGCATATTGACGGGCACAGCCAAAGCCGGCCCATGTGTGAGCGAACCCATGAATTGCATATCGTGGAAGAAAGTATGTTCCATCGCATCTGCGGAAAAACGGCCGTAATGGTCAATACCAGCCATCACCAGGTGGTCAAGGATCTGGCGCCCGCCCTTAGAGCCGACGCGTACAATCAAGACGGTTATATCGAGGTCGTCCACCAGCCTGATCGGAAATTCCTTTTTGCCGTGCAGTTCCATCCGGAATCCTACTGGCAGACGGAGGACGATGACCACTCCAAGGCCATCTTTTCTGCCTTTATTCGGGCTTGTCAAGAGTAACATGATTTTGCGGGGGAGAAACTTCTTTCAAGAAGTTTCTCCCCCGCGCCCCCTTTTCCAGAACCTTATAAAGCCTTATTGTAAAAAGCCGTATGGAATTTCTCCATACGGCTGAACTTTTTTGTAATCAGGATATAAGAATTTTTAAGGGTTTTGGGGATTCTCAAGGGTCTTTTTCAAAAGGTCCCTGACAGGCTTGCCTGTCGGACGCTGGGAGGCAAGCTCCAATGATTAGTAAGGTACCGGGGCAGAGCTCTTGCGAACATATCACACAATCATTACCGCTTCATGGGGCGGATAGATTTGGGATCCAAGGTCTTGCAGAGCAGAACCATCAAAATACCCGTCAGAATGGCATTGGGAAGCATGTATCCCGCGTTGTACACCAGGGAATAGATCCAGGGATTCAAGCCCGCAGGCGCGTAACTGCCCCACAGAATGCCGCCCGAGAGAACCGAGGACAGGTAACGGAGCACGCATACGATGACCGCGCCCGCGCCGTAGCCAACCAGGCGACGGGCGGGACTGCTTTTCCCGAACAGGCGGGAGAACAAAGGAGCGATACCGAGAATGGTGTAAGCGATCACATAATCCAGCAGTACGCACAGAATGAAAGCCCACCAGGTGCCGGCAGGGGGCGGATACCACCCCAACACAATTTGCAATCCCGAAAAGACAAAGCCTGCGCCGAGACCCCAAAGTGCTCCGTGACGGTAGGCGTAGTAGATCAGCGGGATCATGCCCACTGTGATCGAGCCACCCGAAGGGAACAGAATGGCATTGTAGGGGGCTAACGCGCAGATGTAATCGATCACCCACGAGAGCGCCAGCATCATAGCTCCCTCCACCAGAGAGAGCAAATACCGCTTGTAATTGTTTTTCATAGAAAAGAATTCCTCCGCATAAAAGATGAAAAATACGACCACACGGAAAAATCTCCGCGTGGTCGTTGAATGGAGGACTATGTTATCCCATAAAGGGCGGGGATCGCGCGCTCCCCAAAGCTCATGACATTCAAAAATACTTCCTACGCCGGTATTATCCGTATCAGGTTAAGGGTTCGCGCAAACGGCGCATCTCAGCCAACCGTCCGGGGAATGTCGGCCATTCGGCGGCCGTCGCCCGGTGTCAGCACCCCTGATTTTTCGCGATCTATGTCCCCGCCTGCGATGGTGTGACATCGCCGTCAGAGAACATGATCCGTCGTGTGATCATGTCGTCATTATACTACGAAATAGAAAGTTTGTCAAGTGGTTTTTTCAAAAAATTTAAATTATTTCAAAATGACCTAATTTTGTAAACTATATATTTATGAAATAAATAATTTGTTTTAATTCCGTTGTTTGAAAGAAGTTCCTTAGGTGAAGCTATGGGGCCGGCTCCCTGCGCTCAATTACTGCTTGTGCATCATTTCCCCATAAGTGGGCAGAGGCCAATCCTCGGAGGCGACGAGGGTCTCCATTTCGTCCACAGGGGCGCGGAGCGCGGCCATGGCGGGGACGACCTTGTCACGGAAGGCAGCGGCAACGGCCAGAGCATCTCCGGCGGCGCAGGCCTCTCTGTCCGCTTGGCGCAGGGTGTTCACAGCGTCATAGGCCGTGGTATTCAGCTCCGACAGACGGCGCATGATCTCCCGCTCCATACGAATGGCATCCTTGTCCTCGTCAAGAACCAGTAGCTTTGCCTTGGCGGCCTTGCCCAGCTTGGCGATGTAGTTTTCCACTGCGGGAATGATCTGGCGGGTGGCGATGAGCACCATGGTCTGCGCCTCAATGTTGAGCACCTTGGCGTAATTTTCCAGCATGATCTCCTGGCGGGCGCGTAGCTCTACCGAGGACAGGACTCCGAAGCGGGTGAACAGCTCTACGGATTTCTCGGAGGTCAGTACCTCGCAGGACTCCACGGTGGTGCGGAGATTGGAGAGTCCGCGGCGGGCGGCCTCGGCCATCCACTCCTGGGAGTAGCCGTTGCCGTTATAAATAATGCGCTTGTGGGCGGTGAGGGTATTCTTGATGACCGCCGCCACCGCGGCAGGGAAGTTTTCCACTCCCTCCAGCTCGTCAGCCATCTCCGAGAGCACCTTGGCGACCGCGGTGTTGAGCACCACATTGGGCATGGCGATGTTCTGGGAGGAGCCCAGCGAACGGAACTCGAATTTGTTTCCCGTAAAAGCGAAGGGCGAGGTACGGTTGCGGTCTGTGGTGTCCTTGCGGAAGGTGGGCACCGAGGGAATACCCAGATTCATGGTAGCGGCTTTATGATCGTTGTAGACCCGCTCGTCCACGATGGAATCCACAATGTCCTCCATCTCCTCGCCGAGGAACATGGAAATGATGGCGGGAGGCGCCTCAAAGCCGCCTAAGCGGTGGTCATTGCCGGGATAGGCGACGGACATACGGAGCAGATCCTGATACTCGTCCACGGCGCGTACGATGGCCGCTAAGAACAGCAGAAACCGGGTATTCTCGCGGGGGGTCTTGCCGGGATCCATCAGATTCTTACCCGTGTCGGTGGACAGCGACCAGTTGTTGTGCTTACCCGAGCCGTTGACACCGGCGTAGGGCTTTTCGTGGAGCAGACAGACCAGATCGTGCCGCTCGGCGATGAGCCGCATATATTCCATGGTAAGAAGGTTCTGATCCACCGCCATGTTGGTGGTGGCGTAGATGGGCGCCAGCTCGTGCTGGGCAGGGGCGGCCTCGTTGTGCTCGGTCTTGGCGTTGATACCCAACTTCCAGAGCTCCTCGTCCAGCTCGTCCATAAAGGCGGCAACCTTGGGCTTGATGGGGCCGAAGTAGTGATCCTCCATCTCCTGCCCCTTGGGCGCAGGCGCGCCGAACAGGGTGCGACCGCAGTAGATGAGATCCTTTCTCTGCTCGAAGTAGTCCTTGTTGACCAGGAAATACTCCTGCTCCGCGCCCACCGTGGTGGTGACGCGGGTGGTGACGGTATCGCCAAAGAGGCGGAGAATGCGGAGTGCCTGCTCGCTGATGGCGTCCATGGAACGGAGCAGCGGAGTCTTGGTGTCCAGCGCCTCGCCGGTGTAGGAGCAGAAGGCGGTGGGGATGTACAGGGTGCCGTCCTTAACGAAGGCGTAGGAGGCGGGATCCCAGGCGGTGTAGCCCCGCGCCTCAAAGGTAGCGCGCAGACCGCCCGAGGGGAATGAGGAGCCGTCGGTTTCGCCCTTGATGAGCTCCTTGCCCGAGAATTCCATGACCACGCGGTCGCCCGCGATGGGGGAAATGAAGGCGTCGTGCTTCTCGGCGGTCACGCCGGTCAGGGGCTGGAACCAGTGGGTGTAGTGGGTCGCGCCCTTCTCGATGGCCCAATCCTTCATGGCGTTGGCCACCACGTCGGCGATGGCGGGGTCGATGGTTCGACCCTTCTCAATGGTCTTGGTCAGAGCCTTATAGACCTCCTTGGGCAGACGGGAGCGCATCACGTCGTCATTGAATACCATACTGCCGAACAGCTCGGGAATCTTTTTCGTGGACATATAAGCATCCTTTCTGATGTATGATAGGGGAGCGTGTGGGAGACATGCCTCCGGCTGGGAGACATGCCTACGGCGGGCCAAAACCTTTTTTTAAGAAAAGGTTTTGAGTTCCAAAAAACTTAAAAAAAAAAAAAAATAAAATTTAAAAT